>CAZHJO010000265.1:0-4775 GCA_964532755.1 uncultured Maribacter sp.
ACGAATGCTTTCGTTCGCAAAAGCATCAATATTGGGAGATTTTACATGAGGGTTTCCGGTATAACCCAAATCACCATACCCTTGATCATCCGTAATGATTAGGATAATATTTGGGCGTTCGTTTTTTTGTGCATTTAGAACATTCGCCTGAAGGCATAAAATAATCAGTATTGATATGAACTTAGTAATCAAAACAAGGCACTTCATTCTTATTGTAAATTATTTCTTTATAAATATCAAATTCTGTCACTTCGAGCAAAGTCGAAAATTTATGGCATAGTTTTATTGATTTATCATCCTAATCCCAGTTACGCGTTACTTAGTATTCAACATTTTTATACTCTTTTACTGCAATCCCCTTAGGTCTCGACTCCGCTCGACCTGACAGTTAAATTTATTGCGGTGACGTTCAATTTATATCCTATTGAGCGTGGTCGAGATATCTTTTATTCCTCAATAAAGAGATAATTTAACTTTAGTTCATTGAATGAACTATTGAACTCTTGAAGTTCTTTGAAAACCACGTCATCGAAAGCCTTGAGCTGTTCATTGATTTTCCCAGTAAGCTCATTCTTCACTGCGATATCTTGCTCCGTCGGAGGAAAGTCATCAATAGCAACCAAACTATTCAAATGCCCCAACTTATTATTCAATCGAATCGGGAAATTCAACGGATCTTGCCCACTTCTATTTTTGGTCTGGTACAATGCTTTTTCAACAGTTGCCAGACTTTCCTTCATTTTCTTGGCCTTTTCAATCAATTCCTTGGTTTGTTCATTGTCTTTGTATTGTTTGGTAAAAGCATCCAATTGCTTTGTGACCTTTCTGATTTTTTCAATGGATCGATGTGCTTTTTCGATGGTTGTATTTATGTCGGTAATGAACTCGAACTGTTTTTGCATATCGGCTACTGAAACTTCAGCCCTAGGATCTGGAATTATCTTGAATGTTTGGGATTGGCTATCACCATTAACGTTCAAATGCACTTTATAGTCGCCAGGCACTGCCTTAGCACCCTCCAAGCTTGCCCACCAAAGTATCATACCCTCTAATTTTTTAGCTCCTTTACCACGGGTATCCCATACAAAGGTGTTGCCCCCTTTTTCAACTTCCAGTTTTTTATCCTTTTCCTTCGAAGAATTACTGTAGGTAGACAGGGTATCCCCACTCATTGAGGTATATGTAAGCCGAACACTGTCTTTCTCTGTAAAATCCTTCAAATAAAAATGGGTAATTACTCCATTGGGGTGATTGGCTCCTGCTGTTTTAGAGGGTGTTTTGATTGTACCACCTTTTGTTCTATAGGAGTCTTTAGGTTTGTACAATATGGATGAGGCATTTTTCTTGCCGGCATCCAATTGATGTAAAACCGTTAGGTCATCAATAACCCATACACTACGACCTTGGGTCGCGACAACCAGATTGTTGTCTCTAATTGTTAAATCGGTAATAGGAACAATCGGCAAATTCAGTTGGAATGGACTCCAATTAGCGCCATCGTTGAAAGAAACATACATTCCTGTTTCTGTTCCTGCATACAACAATCCTTTACGTTTAGGGTCTTCACGAACTACTCGAGTAAAATGCTCATTATTTATACCGTTCGTTATTTTATTCCAGGATTGCCCGTAGTCGGTGGTTTTGTACAGATAAGGTTGAAAATCGCCCAACTTATATCTGGTAGCTGCCACATAGCAGGTACCTTCATCAAAAGCCGAGGGCTCTATACTATTTATCATATTCCATTCGGGCATATTTGCAGGCGTAACGTTGTCCCAATTTTTACCTCCATCTTTGGACAAATGAATCAATCCATCATCACTACCAACCCAAAGTAATCCTTCCTTTAATGGACTTTCATTAGCTGCAAAAATGGTACAATAATACTCCACACTCGTATTATCCTGGGTAATCGGCCCACCGCTCGAAACTAACTTGGCCGGGTCATTTCTGGTTAAATCCCCACTCAACAATTTCCAACTTTGCCCCTCATTTTCCGAAACATGTACATGATTCGAAAAGGTGTATAACTTTTTGGGATCGTGCTTACTGAAAATAATGGGGAAATTCCATTGGAAACGGTATTTCATGCCTTCAGCACCATGTCCCATGGGATTATCGGGCCATACATTGATGCCTCGGACCGTATTTTTGTCATGATTAACCCGAGTGAGAAAACCATCATAACTTCCCCCATAAACAATATCATTATTCAAAGGGTCCACGGCTATATGTGCCGATTCACCCCCCGCAGTAGGTTCCCAATCATCCTCATCAATAGTTCTCCCATCACTACGGTGTTTGATCCGTAAGGTAGAATTGTCCTGCTGTGCCACATAAATGCGATAGGGAAAAGCATTGTCCGTGGTCACTCTATAAAACTGTGCCGTGGGTTGGTTGTAATACGTACTCCAAGTTTCACCCCCATCATAGGAAATCTGGGCTCCACCATCATCCCCAATAATCATTCGTTTTCCATTCTCTGGGGCAATCCAAAGATCATGATGATCCCCGTGCGGGGCGTTAAATGTTTTGAACGTTTTTCCTCCATCCGTTGATTTATGGTAATTGACATTCAATACATATACCACATTCCCATCTTCAGTATCGGCGTAAACTCGGGTATAATACCAGGCTCTTTGCCGTAATTTACGCTCATTATTTACCTCCATCCATTTTTTACCCCCGTCATCGGAACGATATAGACCGCCTTTTTCCTTATGCTCAACAATGGCCCATACTCGTTCGGAATTTTTAGGTGAAACCGTAACACCTATTATCCCTAAAGTATCTTTTGGGAATCCTTCATTTTTAGAAATCTCTTGCCAAGTTTCACCGCTATCCGTACTCTTCCAGAGGGCCGAACCATCGCCACCACTACTTAAGCTATAGGGTGTTCTTTGCGCTCTCCATGTAGAAGCATATAGAATGCGAGGATTGTTTGGGTCCAAAGTCAAGTCAACGGCACCTGACTGATTATTCACGAATAATTTCTTCTGCCAAGTTTTACCACCATCGGTACTTTTATAGATACCACGGTCTTGGGTTGGTTTATAAATATTCCCTAAAACCGCTGCATAAACGGTGTTATGATCTGTAGGATGAATTCTAATCCGAGGTACATGTCGGCTGTTTTTAAGTCCGGCTGAGGCCCATGTTTTTCCCGCATCCTCGGTTTTCCAAATGCCATAACCGGAAGAAACATTACCACGTAACGTTTTTTCCCCGCCACCTATGTATATTACATTTGGATCGCTTTTGGCCACCTCAACAGCACCAATACTGCCTCCAAAATACCCATCGGAAATATTACTCCAAGTGCGGCCCCCATCCAGGGTTTTCCAGACCCCACCACCTGTGGCACCAAAGTAAAAGAGATTGGGCTTACCGGGGACTCCGGTTACGGCAGCAGAACGACCACCGCGAAAGGGACCTACCAAACGGTACTCCAAACTGGAATACAACTCCTCTGGATACTCAGGAGTTACGGTAGTTGTTTTTTTTCGTCTTTGGGCCAATGTAGAAGTAGGTAATAGAAAAATGGCCAGCATTATCATGCTCGCCCAGGCGTAGAAGAATTTCATTTTTTAAGTGTTGTAATTAGTCAACATTAAATGTATGGAAAAAGGATGTAATCCTAAATACTTTCTGCCGATAATAAAACACTTTGAATTTTTAGGTATTTTAGAGATTCAATCCTCTGAATTACCAATCTCTCCCATGGATTTGTTATTTGAATCTGAAAAATGAAAGATCACATCAAAAACAATAGTAAAGAACTCGCTGAACACTTTTTTAGAAAGGAATATGGAAAAATGGTTTCTGTAATTACCCGATTTGTTGGAACTGAAAACGTAGAGACAGCGGAGGATATTGTTCAGGAAACTTTATTGCGAGCGGTAGAAAATTGGCAAAATGGGATTCCCGAAAATCCTCAAGCCTGGTTATTTAAAACTGCCAAGAATTTAACGTTGAATCTTCTCAAACGCAAGAAATATCAAAAGCGATACGAAACAATTGAAGTTAAAAAAATTAAAGACCTTGAAAACATCGATTTTTCGGATAAGGTTATAATGGATGAACAACTTAAAATGATGTTCGTTTGCTGTCATCCATCAATTTCTGAGAATTCACAAATAGCTTTGATTCTTAAAATACTTTGTGGATTTAGTATCTCGGAAATAGCCAACTCCTTTTTTTCGACAAATGAGACCATCAACAAAAGACTTGTACGGGGACGGAAACAACTTAGAAAAAATAAATTAAATCTCGAAACCCCCTTTGAACTTAATGAAAACCTCAGCATTGTTCTTAAAACAATCTACCTTTTATTCAATGAAGGGTATTTTCCATCCCAAAAAAACCGGTCCGTGCGCTACGAGCTTTGTCTTGAAGCCGTACGCTTGGCAAAAATTTTGATTCATAGCACATCTATACAGGAAAAGGCAGATTGCCACGCCCTGTTGGCCCTTATGTATTTGAATGTATCTCGTTTTAAGTCTCGAATCGATAAAGAAGGCCTCACGATTGAAATGGAAAAACAAGATCGAAATGAATGGAATCAAGAACTCATACAAAAGGGGGTTCACCATTTAAACCTGGCAACAAAAGAAGCAAAGAATTCAATCTTTTTGATACTAGCGACTATCTCGGCCAATCATTGTATTGCGCCAAGTTTTGAACAAACGAATTGGAAAGAAATACTTTCACTCTATGACAGACTTGTCGAACTAGAAGATTCTCCTATAACCCGATTGAATAGAAGTGTTGCCTTA
>CAZHJO010000266.1:0-4772 GCA_964532755.1 uncultured Maribacter sp.
TATGGTCGTTGGTCCGGATGCCTATAAAGACCTACCCAACTTAATTCAGGAAATTGATGAAGGTAGGGATGCTGTCAACGTAGTGCTTTCAAAAGAAGAAACTTATGGCGACATATCCCCGGTGCGTTTAAATACCAATGGTGTCAGTGCCTTAGTATCTATAACAAGAGGTTGTGATAACATGTGTACTTTTTGTGTTGTGCCATTTACGAGAGGTCGGGAGCGAAGTCGTGACCCGCATTCTATTCTTGCCGAAGTAAATGATCTGTGGAACAAAGGCTTTAAGGAAATTACATTACTCGGTCAAAATGTTGATAGTTACCTATGGTATGGGGGTGGATTAAAAAAAGACTTTGACAAAGCATCGGAAATGCAGATTGCAACCGCCGTTGATTTTGCCAATCTATTAAGCTTGGTTGCGCTGGCCCAACCAAAAATGCGAATACGGTTTTCAACATCGAACCCCCAGGACATGAGCTTGGATGTGATAAGAACCATGGCAGAACATGACAACATCTGTAAGCATATTCATTTGCCTGTTCAAAGCGGAAGCAATAGAATTTTAAAGGCTATGAATCGCTTACATACGATTGAGGAATATTATGAATTGATAGACCGCATCAAGGAAATCATACCTGACTGTGCTTTTTCCCATGATATGATTTCTGGTTTCCCTACAGAAACCGAAGAAGATCATAAAGATACCTTGGCAGTGTTAGACTATGTAAAGTATGACTACGGTTATATGTTTTCCTATTCTGAACGTCCAGGGACCATGGCAGCACGAAAAATGGAAGATGATATTCCTGAGAAAATTAAACAACGAAGGCTTTCAGAGATAATTGCAGTGCAACGTGAGCACTGCATGTTAAGAACAAAACAGCATGTAGGCAAAGTCGAGGAAATCTTAATTGAGGGGACTTCAAAAAAAGATGAAACCATGTGGATGGGTAGAAATTCCCAGAATATCGTGGCGGTTTTTCCGAAAGAAGATTACCAACTGGGAGATTTTGTAAATGTAAAAATGAATGACTGCACTTCTGCTACCTTAATTGGCGAAGCTGTAGGTCTTAGCAACAATAATTAAAATATACGAAGTTACGAGCATAAAATGGAAGGCGTACAATCAATAAAACAACGTTTTGAAATTATAGGAAACGATCCAAAGCTCAACCGGGCTTTGGAGAAAGCGGTACAGGTTGCCCCAACTGATATCTCAGTACTGGTTACAGGGGAAAGTGGTGTAGGTAAGGAATCCATTCCAAAAATAATACATTCCCTTTCGCATCGTAAACATGCAAAGTATATTGCCGTAAACTGTGGTGCCATCCCTGAAGGAACCATTGACAGTGAATTATTCGGCCATGAAAAAGGGGCCTTTACTGGGGCAACATCGACCCGGAGCGGATATTTTGAAGTTGCCGATGGAGGTACGATTTTTTTGGATGAGGTAGGCGAACTACCACTAACCACCCAAGTACGTCTTTTGCGTATTTTGGAAAATGGTGAGTTCTTAAAAGTCGGTTCTTCCCATGTTCAAAAAACCGATGTGCGCATTGTAGCGGCCACTAACATGAATATGATAGAAGCCATTAAGAAGGAGAAATTCAGGGAAGACCTTTATTATAGATTAAGTACCGTTGAGATTAACATTCCACCACTCCGCGATCGCAAGGAAGATATACACCTGTTGTTTCGAAAATTTGCATCTGATTTTGGACAGAAATATAAAATGCCTACTATTCGGTTACAGGATGATGCCATACAATTATTACTTAAATATCGCTGGCCTGGGAACATAAGACAACTTAGGAATATTGCGGAACAGATTTCGGTTTTGGAGGAAGGGCGAAATATTTCACTGGCTACATTGAATAGTTATTTGCCAAACGCGGGCAATTCAAATTTACCAGCTGTTATAAGCCAAGGCAAGAACGAGAGTGATTTCAGCAATGAAAGGGAAATTCTTTATAAGGTTTTGTTCGATATGAAAGGAGATCTTACCGATTTGAAAAAATTGACCTTGGAATTACTAAAGAATAATGATACCCAAAAAGTACAGAAAGAGAACGAAGGATTGATTCAAAAAATCTATGGAAGTGAAGGGGAGGAAATGCAAACAGAAGAAAACGGGACCATGGAAGTTTTACAGCTTCCCGAGCCACAATTAGAACAAGCTGCTTATCAAGCTCCCCAAGAAGACAAGTACCATTTTGCCGAGGAAATAGAAGAGGAAGAAACCCTATCTTTACAGGAAAAGGAAGTAGAGCTAATTAAAAAATCCTTGGAAAGAAACCGAGGCAAGCGAAAAGCCGCAGCGGCCGAATTAGGTATTTCTGAACGCACCCTATACCGTAAAATAAAACAATACGATCTCTGATTATGTCCAAAATTAATAAGATCCTAATTCTCTTTGTGGTATTGATAACCCTAATGGGCTGTGGTATTTATAATTTTACAGGAGGTGATGTTGGTACCGCTCAAACATTTCAGGTGAACTATTTTCAGAATTATGCAACCCAAAGTCCTGGTTCTATCTTTGAACCTGGCATGGATCGTGACTTTACGCTCGCCTTGCAAGACAGGATTTTGAACCAAACGAGTCTGGACCTTGTAAATACGAATAATGCAGACCTATTGTATGAAGGTGAAATTGTGGAATACAGAATCTCCCCAATGAGTGCCACGGCACAGCAAACCGCTGCGCAAAATAGATTGTCAATTGGCGTTAATGTTCGTTTTTACAATAAAACAAAAGAAGATGCCGATTTTGAGAGACGTTTTTCTTTCTTTTATGATTATGGTGCAAATGCACAATTGTCATCTGTAAAGGACGAAGCACACGAAATTATTTTTGAACGAATTACGCAAGATATTTTTAACGAATCACTTGCAGACTGGTAGGGGCCAAATGAACGTACAGGATTTTACATATTTATTACAAAACCCTGACAAGGTGGTAACTCCGATACAGACCAGGCAATTGGAAGATGTATTGGAGGAATACCCCTATTTTCAAGCTGCAAGGGCGCTTCAGTTAAAAGGCCTCAAAAATCTCAACAGTTTTAAGTACAATAACGCACTTAAAAAAACGGCGGCATATTCAACAGATCGCGATGTGCTGTTCGACTTTATTACTTCAAAGGATTTCTTTCAAAATACAATTGCCAATTCAATTTCCGGTAAGACCGAAATTAAGAAAGAACAGGAAACCGTTACGGAAGAACTGGTTGAAGTTGAAGAAGCAACTCCCATTATTGTAGTATCTGATGACAAACCCTTACCGCAAGATGTTGATGATGCCGACCAAATTTTAGACCCAAAACTTTTTAGGTCTAAAGATCCAAAAGTTGACAAAGCAATAAAAGAAGAAAAGGAAAAGGCCAAAAAAGAACTTGAAATTGGCAAACCCTTGCCTTTTACAAAGCATGAGAGGCATTCTTTTAGTGAATGGTTGCAATTGACCACTTTGAAAACCATAGAACGTCATCAAGAGCATTTTAATGAAAAGGAACAAGACACTGTGGATTATGATTTCCCATTTGAAAAGGAGGTCCTTAAAAAGAAAAAGTTTGAACTCATCGACAGGTTTATTGAAAACAATCCTAAAATTATCCCTGCCCAAAAAACACCTTCGAAAGTTGATATAAAAGAGTCGATAAAACTCGATAAGGATGAGTTGATGACAGAGACTTTGGCCAAGGTTTATTTAGAACAGAAAAAGTATAAGAAAGCTATTCAGGCCTACAAAATTTTAAGTTTGAAATATCCGGAAAAAAGTGGTTTCTTTGCAGACCGTATTAAAGCGGCCAAAAAAATACAACAAGAAAACATCTAGTAACAATGGGCACATTTACAATATTCTTGATTCTTATCCTCGCAGTTTGCTTTCTGTTAGTTTTGGTGATAATGGTACAAAATCCGAAGGGTGGCGGATTATCTTCCTCTTTTGGAGGTGGTGGCAGTCAAGTTGTTGGTGGCGTTAAGAAAACGGGGGACTTTCTAGACAAAAGTACCTGGACATTGGCGATCTTATTGGTTGTTTTGATTTTAGCGTCGAACATAGCCCTTAAAGGGAGTTTTGGTGATTCAGATTCTAAATTGTTGGAGGGTAATGAAATTGAGGAGACAGTTCCTGAGACAATTCCAGAGGAAGTTCCAGCCCCTGCAACAAATACAGATAATGCCACAGATGGCGAGTAAGCTATCCGTTTAACATATCATAAAATGCCAGTTTGAATGACAAGCTGGCATTTTGGTTTTACAATATGTCAGTTTTTATGAAATGGCACAATTTCTGCCTAAATAATCGAGTAAAATAAAAATCAATTTAAAACTATTAAATATGGCTAAAGTTAACATTAAACCATTGGCAGACAGAGTTCTCATTGAACCAATGGCAGCAGAGACCAAAACTGCTTCTGGTATCTATATTCCCGACACCGCAAAAGAAAAACCGCAAAAAGGTAAAGTCGTAGCGGTTGGTCCGGGAACCAAGGACGAACAAATAACTGTAAAAGTTGGTGATACTGTGCTTTATGGAAAATATGCTGGCACTGAGCTGAAATTAGAAGGTGCCGATTACCTTATGATGAGGGAAAGTGACATTTTAGCAATTATCTAAACCACCTATAATTCCCGAATAAATGGGAATCTAAATAGAACATTAAAAAACAATTAATCAGGTTCCTGCTCTTGCAGGAATGACAAACAAAAAATTATGGCAAAAGATATAAAATTTGATATTGAAGCACGTGATGGACTAAGAAGAG
>CAZHJO010000267.1:0-4772 GCA_964532755.1 uncultured Maribacter sp.
GATTATATTCCCTTGAAAAAAGGCAGACAGATTTCTGCACAACAATTGCTGGAACGTTTTCTTTTTGATAGAAAAAAGCAGTATGATTTTGTTGAGAAATTAAGCGGTGGCGAACGAAAACGACTCTATTTATGTACGGTTCTGATCCAAAATCCAAATTTCTTGATTTTGGATGAACCAACAAATGACCTGGATATTGTAACCCTAAATGTGCTAGAGAATTTCCTATTGGATTTTCCGGGCTGTCTTTTGGTGGTATCCCACGATCGGTACTTCATGGATAAGATCGTGGATCACCTATTTGTTTTTAGAGGCGATGCGGTCATTGAGGACTTTCCGGGTAATTATTCAGACTTTAGGGCCTATGAAGATAGTGCCATGATTGAAAACAGGGCAGCAAAAAGTAAGTTGCAAGAAAACCGTGTGGGCAAGAATTCTTGGAAAACGCCAGATAGCGGAGCCAAACTTTCCTATTTGGAACAAAAGGAATACGAATCCCTTGAAAAAGAAATCCAAAAATTGGAGGGAAAAAAAGAAGAAATTCAGCAAAGATTCACTGAGAGTGGCCTATCCGGTGAGGATATCGATGCATTGGCTATTGAACTCAAAGAAATATCGGAAACCATCGAAGCAAAGACCGAACGTTGGTTCGAGCTTTCTGCAATGTTGGAAGGATAATGGATAAGTAAGTTGATGTATGTTTTATCGAATCATAGCCTATACCAAGTTCCTTTTCACTTCAACCAACCAATATGGTATCCATTCTCCATTTATATACGATTTTGTTACAAAATGCCTGTATAAAAAATCTGAATTCAAAGGGACCAAAACGATTCGGATCCTGCTTAAATCCATATCGCATTATAAGGCAAAAAACCTGTACATAGATTTGAGAAATATGCATATTCAAAACTTAGTTAAAAGTAATTTTGCCCAAGTTGATCTTAATCATAAACCCTATGACATTGGCTATTTCGAATGGCCCTATAAGGACATATTAAGGCTAATTTTGAACGCTGAATCATTCCACAACAATAGTATGGTATTAATTAAGAACATTCATCAAAACAAAGAAAACAACACGACTTGGGAACAGTTGAAAAACATAGAAAATGTAACCGTCACAATAGATATGTTTTATTGCGGAGCATTATTTTTTAGGAAAGAACAGTCAAAGGAACATTTTAAAATTAGGATATAAACCCGTAACTTTAATCATAATGTATCCCGTTAAAACTGCTTGTCGGTTTAACTGCATTTGGCATTGCAGACAGGGGCGGGAATTTAATATCAATGTTATGGAATATCCAATTTATACGGTTCTCGGAGTACTTTTTGTAATATATCTGTTTATCACAATATACAATAGGAACAAATCCAGAAGAAGAAGATCAAAAAAGTTCATGGATGGTTACCAACGTGAAGACAGGAAAAAGAAGGATATTTAAACCCTAGAACAAGGAAGATTTAAATGAAGATTTATACCAAAACCGGAGATAAGGGCACTACATCCTTATTTGGTGGTACCCGTGTTTCAAAAAACCATATCAGAATTGATAGTTACGGCACTATTGACGAATTAAATGCTTGGTTAGGTTTAATACGCGACCAAGAGATTGATGATCATTCCAAAAAAATAGTATCGATGATTCAGGACAAACTTTTTACGGTTGGCGCTATTTTGGCCACCGATCCTGATAAAACCCTACTAAAAAGTGGGGAAGAACGGCTTAATATTCCAAGAATAAACGCTTCTGATATTCAATTATTGGAAAAAGAAATGGATACCATGAACAGTTCTTTGCCACCCATAACCCATTTTATTCTTCCAGGGGGGCATACAACTGTGTCATACTGTCATATTGCCCGCACCGTATGCCGCCGAGGTGAACGAATGGCTACCCATCTTTTCGAAATTGAACCATTTGATGGGAATGTCCTGTCGTACATAAACCGTCTTTCAGACTATCTTTTTGTCCTGGCACGAAAGTTGTCTAAGGATTTGGAAGTGGAAGAAATCAAATGGATTCCTAAAAAAAAGGGCTAATAAATTCTGATTTTATCCGTTATCAAACTATTAATGCAGAAATAATTGGAAAATATCTTGGCTATATCAAGATAAAAATTACTTTTGCAAAAATTATAATATCAATTTATTACCATGTATTGGACATTAGAACTAGCATCTTATTTAAGTGATGCACCTTGGCCAGCTACCAAAGACGAGCTAATCGACTATTCCATTAGAACCGGAGCTCCATTGGAGGTTGTGGAGAATTTACAATCTATGGAGGAAGAAGGCGGTGAAATTTACGAGTCCATCGAAGAAATTTGGCCAGATTACCCAACAGAAGAAGATTATCTCTGGAATGAGGATGAATATTAATAGTATTATTCGATTAAAATAAAAAAGTCTCCTCGGAGGCTTTTTTTTATGAGTTTATAAGATTTTCTACCGGAAGAAAAAAGAAGAAAATAGCTTTCAAAATGTTAACTTCGTAGGGAAAAGTATAGACTTAGCCAAGTTCTCGGTAAATTTGGCAGTGTTTTAAGCCTTTATTGATGAAATCACAATCTGGAATACCTTTTGCTTTACCCAAGCACTGCCCATTCCGGAAGTATATTGTAAAATAGCCTTTTAAAGTGCAACGAACTATGTTCAAGCAACTTTCAAAATAATATAAAGAATATGAGTTTTTTAAATTCGGTGCTGAAAGCATTTGTCGGTGACAAATCAAAAAAAGATGTGAAGGAGCTACAGCCCATCCTTAATCAAATAAAATCGTTCGAATCGGTTTTGGAAAGTTTAAGCATAGACGATCTTCGAGCCAAAACAGCAGAATTCAAACTTAGGATACAGGCAGACCGACAAGAATTGGACGATAAGATTGCTGAGTTGACCGAGCAAGTACACGCGTCTACAGATATTGACAAGAACGAGGGTATGTATTCCGAAATAGACAAGCTGAAAGAAGAAGCTTATAAAATATCGGAAAATACCTTAAATGATATTTTACCTGAAGCTTTTGCTGTCGTGAAGGAAACTACCAAAAGATTCGTTGCCAACGAAAACTTGGAAGTCACGGCTACCGAATTCGATAGAAAGCTTTCAGGTGATAAGGAATATGTCACTTTAGATGGCGATAAGGCCATTTGGAAGAATTCATGGGATGCCGCGGGCAAAGAAGTTACATGGGATATGGTACATTACGATGTTCAGCTCATTGGTGGTATCGCATTGCATAAGGGTAAAATTGCAGAAATGCAAACAGGTGAAGGTAAAACCTTGGTCGCAACCCTGCCCATGTATCTCAATGCACTTTCAGGTAATGGTGCACATCTAGTAACCGTTAATGATTACTTGGCTAAAAGGGATAGTGCCTGGATGGCGCCAATATTTGAATTCCATGGGCTATCTGTAGATTGTATAGACCATCATAAACCCAATTCCGAAGGTCGTAGGGCGGCATACAATGCGGATATCACCTACGGTACCAATAATGAATTTGGTTTTGATTACCTACGTGATAACATGGCACATACGCCCAAGGATTTAGTACAAAGGCCACATCATTATGCCATTGTGGATGAGGTCGATTCCGTCTTGGTCGATGATGCCCGTACACCATTGATAATTTCTGGTCCGGTACCCGAGGGTGATCGTCATGAATTCAATGAGCTTAAACCCAAGGTTAGTGATATTGTCCTAAGGCAAAGACAGCATTTGACCGGAGTTTTGGCAGAAGCCAAAAAAGCAATTGCAGCAGGAGATACCAAAGAAGGCGGGTTTTTACTGCTACGCGTTTATAGAGGTTTACCTAAAAATAAGGCACTTATTAAATTTCTAAGTGAGGAAGGGGTTAAACAACTGTTACAAAAGACAGAGAACTTTTATATGCAGGACAATAATAGGGAAATGCCCAAGGTAGATGAAGACCTATTATTCGTTATTGACGAGAAAAACAATCAAATTGAATTGACAGATAAGGGTGTCGATTATATATCAGGGGAACAGCATCGGGATTTCTTTGTAATGCCAGATATTGGGGGTGAAATCGCCAAAATTGAAAATCAAGGTCTTGAAATTGAAAAAGAAGCAGAACTCAAAGAAGAACTTTTCAAGGACTTCACCGTTAAGAGTGAGCGAATTCATACCATGAGCCAATTACTTAAAGCATATACACTTTTCGAAAAGGATGTTGAATATGTGGTCATGGACAATAAGGTAATGATCGTAGATGAACAAACTGGTCGTATTATGGATGGTCGTCGCTACTCAGACGGATTGCACCAAGCCATAGAAGCCAAGGAAAATGTGAAAATTGAGGCATTGACACAAACCTTCGCCACAGTTACGCTACAGAACTACTTTAGGATGTACAAAAAACTGGCTGGTATGACCGGTACCGCTATTACGGAAGCTGGTGAATTCTGGGAAATTTATAAGTTGGATGTAATGGAAATTCCGACCAATAGACCCATTGCCCGTGATGATAGAAATGACTTGATTTACAAAACAAAACGGGAAAAATACAATGCCATAATTGACGAAGTCACAAAACTTTCCCAGGCTGGGAGACCTGTGCTTATAGGGACCACTTCAGTAGAGATTTCAGAATTATTATCCAGAATGCTGAACATTCGAAAGGTACCACACAATGTCTTGAATGCCAAGTTGCATAAAAAGGAGGCCGATGTTGTTGCGGAAGCTGGTTATGCAGGTGTGGTAACAATTGCAACTAACATGGCGGGGCGTGGTACCGATATTAAAT
>CAZHJO010000268.1:0-4758 GCA_964532755.1 uncultured Maribacter sp.
GAGCGACACATATTTACTTGGAAAGGATGTGGTTGCACATGGTTTGGAAAAAGGGGTGTTCTACAAAAAGGAAGATGGTAGCGTTTGGATAGATCTTACGGAAGACGGCCTCGATGAAAAAATTGTATTGCGTTCTGACGGAACAGCGGTGTACATGACACAGGATATTGGCACGGCCATACAAAGGGTAAAAGACTATCCTGATATTACGGGTATGGTTTACACCGTGGGTAACGAACAAGATTACCATTTCAAGGTACTTTTCTTGATATTGCAGAAACTTGGTTTTTCATGGGCAGAAAGTTTACACCATTTAAGCTATGGCATGGTTGACCTACCAAGCGGTAAAATGAAAAGTAGGGAAGGTACGGTCGTGGATGCGGATGACCTCATAATCGATATGTCTCAAACTGCTGCAACGATTTCCCAGGAGTTGGGTAAATTGGAGGATTACTCTCAGCCCGAAAAAGAAGAATTATATAAAATGATCGGTTTGGGAGCCTTAAAGTATTTTATCTTAAAGGTTGATCCCAAGAAGCGCATTTTGTTCAATCCTGAAGAGTCGGTTGACTTTCAAGGAAATACCGGACCGTTTATTCAATACACCTATGCCAGAATTCAGTCTATCTTGCGGAAGGCAAAAGAGATGGATAATGTCAGATCGAGCCCAATCGTGACCTCAATGGAACTTCATCCGAAAGAAAAGGAACTTTTGAAACAGATTCAATTTTTTCCAGAGACCATTCAATTGGCAGCCGAAAATTACAGCCCGGCATTGATTGCAAATTATACCTATGACCTGGTCAAGGAATTCAATTCTTTCTATCAACAGGTTTCAATCCTAGGTGAATCAAACGAACAAAAGAAAATACTTCGTATACAGTTGTCCAGGAAAGTAGGTGAGATTATCCAATCTGCATTTTCCTTATTGGGCATACAGGTACCGGAAAGGATGTAATACAGATTGTTTAGAAGGCCAATATTTTTATATGTTCCCCAAAAAACGTTTTAAAATACTTGCATTATTTGCTTTGATTCTGGTTGGAGGTTGTTCTAAATCGTCTTCAGAAGATTCTATAATCTATGAATATAAGGGTACAACTAGAGTAGTGGGGTATTTACCTTATTATCGTTTTTTAGAAAGCAACAGCATAGATTACTGTAAATTAACACATCTTAACCTTGCTTTTGCAAATCCCGATAATGAAGGTGAACTTATTGTTCCTGAAAGTATTATCCAAGTGATGAACGATGCCCGAAGTGCGAACGAAGATATCCTCATTTTCATTTCACTAGCGGGGGGTAGTATAACCTCAGAACAAGGGTTAAATTGGTCTTCTTTTATTGATGATTACGTGAAAACACCCATTCTCATTGATAAAATAATGGATTATGTTCTTACACATGATCTAGATGGGATTGATGTTGATTTGGAATGGGATCATGTTACCAAGGGGTATAGCAATTTTATTTTGGCACTACATGCAGCATTGGCAAAGGAAGGCAAACTTCTTTCCGCTGCATTGCCCAATAATACGCGATTCGAGCATATTAACGATGCAGCGCTTGCGGCTTTTGACTTCATTAATATCATGGCTTATGATGCCACCGGACCTTGGAATTCAAATAGTCCCGGGCAGCACAGTTCTTTTGAATTCGCGAAAACGGGCGTAGATTTTTGGAGCAATACCCAGGGAATTCATGCAGATAGACTTACACTCGGGGTTCCTTTCTATGGATATGATTTTAGCAACCCGGAAGTGGTGTCATTTACGTACGCTCAAATGATTGAAGAAGGATCAAATTTTTCGGATAGGGATGAATCCGGACAAAAATTCTATAATGGAAGGCCCACCATAGAAAAGAAGGTTGAATTAGCCATACAGCGAACAGGGGGAATAATGATCTGGGAATTAGGACAAGATTCGTTCGATGAGTACTCGCTCCTAAGCACAATTCATAATAGATTTTCAATCTTGGGAATGAAGACTACTGGCTTGTGCGGCAATTGAGCTAATTTTATCCTCTTGCATGAAAGCTTGCATTGGGATTAGAAAATCAATCTAAAGCTAAAATTAGGGGTAAGTCCCAAAGAGACACTTTCAACTGTTTCAATCTCATCATTATCATTAAGTCTATAATACGTATTGAGAATATTTTTGCGATTGGTGAAATTCAAAACCGATGCACCAATCGTAGCTTTTATCCTAGGTGATAAATCAAAATCATAAATTGCTGAGGCATCCGCTCTCAAATATTCTGGCAATCGACTACTATTAGGTTCTCGAAAAACGATCCTGCTAGGAAAGAAGGTGGTATCGACAGGATTGTTGGCATCCGGTTTTGTATATGGCTTGCCAGTTCTATAATTTAATCCCACGCCTATCCTGAAATTGCCATAGTTGTAGTTGCCTGCGAAAGTAACTGTATGTCGCACGTCCAAATTATTGGGAAATGTCATAGGAACAATATCTTCAAAGGTATAATTATTGGTATTGTAGGTGTAACTGATCCAAGCGCTATAATCAGCTGTTTTTTTATTGATCAAAAATTCGATGCCTTTGATTGCATAATTACCAATTTCTTCATTGAATTGCCCCTCGCTCTGAAAACCTTGGGTTCTTGCACTTATTCCTTTGACCTCCTTATAAAAACCCTCAAGCCCAACGTAAAGGCTGTGATGGTCATAATTCAGGCCAAAAGATCCCTGTTTGCTTTTTGTAATGGGCAGTGGTACCAAATCATTGTCAGGATCAGCGATATACCATCGTCGTTTTTCAATTCCCAAGAAATTCTGTTCCAAATCAACGACTTGGTGGGTCGTTTGGTTTTTGAACTCACCCTGCAGCTCCATTTTAAGATCGTCTACAAGTTCATAATTGACATTGAGTCGGGGTTCAACAATATACGTGTTGAAGGTATCTAGGTTTTCTATATAGTTTACTCGTGCACCTCCCCGGGCATATAGTTTTTCGTCAGGGGAATTATACTCCAATTCCGTGAAAAGCGAATGTGTCCTCAGCACTCCTTTAATGTTATTTCTATAAGGTGGTTGGGTAACTTCTGAAAAATTCAAAATACCGGTTTCCTTTAATTCATAGCCATTTGACCAATGCAAGTCCCCACTTAGTTTATATCTTGTATTAAGCTTCAAAGCTGTTTCGATCACTTCATTCTCTTGAATAAGAACCTGTGGGGTGTTTATGGTCGTATTCTCCGAATTAAGGTCATAGCGGGTGTAATAGGCGTTGATCTTTGAGGAAAAAACATCGCTCCAGGTACTCTCCCAACTTCCGCCTATAGAAAGATTTGTTTGGTTTAAGCGACTTTGGGTTTCACGTAAGGCCGTAAGATTCTGTTCTGTATAATCCAGATTGTTATTTATATTTATAAAACTGATCCGAATTTTATGGTATGGATTTAAGTCATACAATAGCTTACCGGTAAAATCGTAAAAATAAAAATTCTCGGTTCTTTTTATATCGTCTGTTTGACCAGTTCCACCTTTGATCTGGCTGTCTTGAAATGCCCGGTTGAAAAATTCGTCATAGGTTGGTGTATTGAAGAAATCGGTCAAGGACCTTCTGGCCGAAAATTGAAAAGCAGCATCGTCCGCTAGGGGTACTTGCCCATATACATCACCATTGATCAAATTAAAACCGGCCCCTCCAAAAAAATCGTTTGCGATTTCATTTTTCGTTTCAATATCAAGTACCCCACTTACCCCGTCTCCGTACTGGGCGCTAGTGCCATTCTTTATAAGTGTTATTTTGTCTGTCAAGTAAGGATTGAAGGCTGAAATAAGACCGAAAAAGTGTCCGGATTGGTACATTTTAATACCGTCCCAAAGTATCAGATTTTGATCATTGGTACCACCGCGGATGTTGATGTTAGATACGGTCTCATCAATACTTTTTATACCAGGCAGGGCTTGTATTGTCTGCAGTACGTCGGGTTCTATTAGGCCAGGTAGTATGCCAAAATCCCCAGGTGTCAATTGAAAGCTCGCATCGAGCTGTTTGCTGAGCCCTGTAGTTAAAAATTGATATACGATTACTTCATCGAGTTCTTCATAGGTTAAATCGAGTAATAGAGTCTTACAGGGGCTATTGTTTGTCAATTCCGCAGCAGCAATGAATACCGGTTTAAAACCAATATGTTTTATTTGAACAATGGCCTCTCTTGGGATGTTCTGTAGTTTAAAATGACCATCTGAATCTGTAATCGTGCCAACTTCACTTCCCAATACTTCTACAGAGGATCCCGTAACCGTGTTCTCTTTAAAATTATCCAATACAGTTGCACAAATATCGACGGTGGTACTTTTGGTGACCGTATAATAGCGTTCATTTAACTTTTGGATCTTTACTTGGGTTTGGTTTTGTATACTGGTCAGTATCTCTTGAAGATTTACGTCTTTAGGGATGTTGACCATTATTCCCCCAATATCTTCATCAACGTAAGAGAATTTTATATCGTATTGGGTTTCTAGATGCTCCAATAAACCAATAAGATTTGAGCTGGGTGCGCTCTCATCCTGTGCCATTATAGTTTTGGGAACAGAAAACAATAGCAAGAATACTAGTAAAGATAAAAGGTGCTTATGGTGCGCTTTCGGCATAGAATAACACTTTTTGCCCTTCTAATTTAAACTTTATTTGAGAAGGAACACTAATACTCTGTAACGCTAAATCTGTATTTGTGTTGCTAAAAGTGCCTGTAAATAACTTATTAATATCAATATTCTGGGTTTCAACC
>CAZHJO010000269.1:0-2588 GCA_964532755.1 uncultured Maribacter sp.
CATGCCTTTGCAACAGATGGATACCTTCTTGGGCCCGTGTTAGAGGAATTCAAGGAAAGAAGAAATGAATTGATCGAGTCCAGTTTTCAGATCCTAAAACAAACCTTGGAAAGTAAAAAGCGCCCAATCCCCAAAACTGTTTTGCCCCTTAAGATTACGGCACAGGGCGGTGTAGGTACTGCTGAAGAACATCAATTTTTAATTGATAGGTATCAACTGGATTCGGTAGGATGGGGTACGCCATTTCTATTGGTGCCAGAAGCGACCACCGTGGATAATCCTACTTTGGAAAAATTGATGGGTGCTAAGGAAGAAGATTTGTATCTGAGCAATATATCTCCATTAGGCGTCCCATTCAATACCTTAAAAGGAAATACCAAGGATAAAGAAAAAGAGGCATTGATAGCCAAAGGAAGACCGGGTAGCTCATGTCCTCGTAAGTTCGTTTCCTTGAACAATGAATTTACCGAAAAGGATATTTGTGTTGCGTCGAGGCAATACCAACATTTAAAATTGAAAGCACTTGACGATGAAGGGCTATCAACAAAACGATATCAAGAGCAGTTTGAGAAAATAGTTGATAAATCCTGTATTTGTGTAGGCTTAGGAACCTCTGCTCTGCTGGCAAATAATATTGATACAAAGGTCGAAGGTGAGGGTGTATCTGTTTGTCCTGGTCCAAACATGGCTTATTTTTCTAAATTGATGAGCCTTAAAGAGATGACCGATCATATTTATGGTAGGGCTAACGTAATTTCCAGGTCAGATCGCCCAAATATTTTTATAAAGGAACTTACCATCTATATTGAGTATTTAAAGAATAAGATAGAAGAGGCGAGGGACACAATCAATAAAAAGCAGGAGAATTATCTAAATACATTTGTGAAAAACCTCAACGAAGGAATTAGTTATTACGAATCATTGTTCAATGCCTCAAAAGAAGCATTTAAAGAGACAAATGCCCTTATATTGGGAGATTTAAGCAATAATCGCAAAGAATTACAGCTCTTACATGTTGAAATTGATAAACTTGTTGGGATAAACAATGGCATCAATTAACCTGGATCGAATAATTATTTAGCCCTTAATACGGTATGATGAAAGTGTAAAGCAGGAAACCAATACAATGAGAAGTTTTCTTTCGGTCATATTGTTATTCACTGCACTATGCATCTCGATGGGATGTTCAGAATCCAAAAAAAGGAAAATCCCGGTTAAAAAGGCCGATAAGATTTCCACAGCGATTTCGGCGCTGCCCGAACGTGTTATGGATCCCCGCGACAATGTAAATTCCCATGACAAACGCGAGTTGGGTCGATTGTTGTTTTTTGATCCCATTCTTTCTGGAAACAAAGATGTTGCCTGTGCTACATGTCACCACCCTAATACAGGTTATGCCGAGTTCTTGGACATTTCAATCGGCGCTAATGCCAAAGGCTTGGGTAGCAAACGAAAATTTAATACACCAAATGACATCCCGTTTGTTAAACGCAATGCACAAACAATAATAAATACCGCGTTCAACGGTATAAACACCTATAATAAATACAATCCTGAGGATGCTCCAATGTTCTGGGATGATCGTGTGAAAAGTCTCGAATTACAGGCATTGGAACCTATTAAAGCTTTCGAGGAAATGCGAGGACATGGTTTTGATGAAAAGGAAATATTGGATGAAGTGGTCAAGCGTCTAAATCAAATTCCTGAGTATCGGCAATTGTTCAAAACAGCTTTTGGTAATGACCGTATCTCAATCGAGAACCTTGGAAAGGCCATTGCTGCTTTCGAGCGTAGTCTGGTAACCAATAATTCGCGATTTGACCAGTTCATGCGTGGTGACAATGATGCGATCCTTATTTCTGAAAAAGAAGGATTTGAACTCTTTAAAAAGGTAGGTTGTGTAAATTGTCACAATGGTCCTATGTTCTCCGATTATAAGGTACATGTACTTGGTGTACCCCAGAATAAAAAACTAGAGGTTCCAGATACTGGGGTAGGTGATAGTTTAGGCTTTAGAACAGCATCATTGAGAAACCTGCGTTATACTGCTCCATATATGCATAATGGTAGTTTAAAAACCTTAAAAAGGGTCTTGGAATTCTATGAGGATATTTCAAACGGAAAAACTAGAAATCCCCTAGTGGCCAAAGAACAGTTTGATCCCTTAGTACGTGAGTTGGAGCTTAGCGTCAAGGATATGTCCCTGATCATTTCATTTTTAAACACCCTGAACGATGATGATTTTGATAAGACCATACCTGAAAAGGTACCCAGTGGTTTACCTGTCGGTGGAAATATTCATTAATAACTACTTGATTTGCTTAAATTTGATCAATGCAAAGGTTTTTTCCATTTTTGGATTGGGTTTCCAAGTACAATAAACGCTTTCTTTTAAAAGATCTGCTGGCCGGACTTACCGTAGGTGTTATTCTAATTCCACAGGGTATGGCTTATGCAATGGTTGCCGGACTCCCACCTGTTTATGGCCTGTATGCTTCGGTATTCCCAGTATTGGTTTATTTGTTTTTGGGTACTTCCAGGCAATTGGCTATTGGCCCTGTTGCAATGGATTCCCTATTGGTAGCGGC
>CAZHJO010000269.1:2598-4748 GCA_964532755.1 uncultured Maribacter sp.
CTGGGAACCTTGGCAATTACTGCCGTCGAGAACTATATCGTAATGGCCATTTTCTTGGCTTTTTTGGTAGGAGCAATACAGTTACTCTTGGGATTGTTTCGCATGGGATTTTTGGTCAATTTTCTGTCTAGACCGGTAATAAGTGGTTTTACTTCAGGAGCGGCAGTGATTATAATTTTTAGTCAATTAAGGCATTTGTTAGGTGCTGAAATTGAGAAGAGCATTAACTTTTATCAGCTTGTAATTAATGCTATTGATAAGGTAGCGGAAACTAATATATATGATTTTGCCATCGGAATTGTAGGGATTCTCATTATGGTATTTCTAAAAAAATTGGGTAGAAGGATACCTACTATTTTAGTAGTTGTCGTTTTGGGAATCTTAGCTGTATACTTCTTTGACCTACAGGAATATGGAGTTAAGATTGTCGGCGAGATACCCTATGGGCTACCCGAATTTCGAGTTCCCAATTTCAGTTTTCAAAATGCAATGGACTTGTGGCCGATTGCCTTGACATTGGCATTGGTCGGTTATCTCGAGGCTATTTCAATTGGCAAGGCCATTGAAGAGAAGAACAACGAGGAAACCATAGATGCAAATCAAGAACTCGTTGCCTTGGGCACTTCGAATATGGTTGGATCTTTTTTTCAGGCATATCCCGTAACCGCTAGTTTTTCACGATCGGCAATCAGTAATGATGTTGGTGGCAAGACAAATCTTTATGCTTTGTTCAGTGTTATTATGGTAGTGGTAACATTGTTGTTTTTAACACCCTTGTTTTATTTTTTACCAAATGCGGTATTGGCGAGTATAATAATGGTTTCGGTTTACGGATTGATAGATTTCGTATATCCAAGGATATTATGGAAATTTCGCAAAGATGAGTTCGTTGTTTTGGTACTGACCTTCCTGATCACGTTATTTATTGGGATCAAAGAAGGTGTACTTGTCGGCGTTCTCTTTTCCCTGTTATTGATGGTGTACCGTACTTCGAAGCCCCATTTTGCCATTTTGGGAAAAATCCGAGGGTCGGACTATTATAAAAATGTAGAGCGTTTTGGTGATGAGATTGAGAAAAGGGACGATTTGCTTATTCTGCGTTTTGACTCCCAATTGTATTTTGGGAACAAAAGCTATTTTAAAACGCATTTGATGAAAGAGATAGAGACTAAAGGCGATGCTTTAAAGGGAGTAATTTTAAATGCGGAGGCGATTAATTATATCGATTCAACTTCTGCCACCATGTTGATTTCTGTTATCATTGAATTGCGTAGTCGCGGCCTTCAGTTTTATATAGCAGGAGCAATTGGTCCTACCAGGGATATAATTTTCACTAGTGGTATTATTGATGCAATAAGCAAGGAGTGCTTATTTGTTAAGACCAAAGATGCAGTTGCATTTTTTGATGATCCTAAGCATGTCTCTGGTTTTCGTGAGAAAATTGCCCATCAGAGCATAAACCTATGGTAACTTATGTTACTGCGCTGTAATCACGATTATTTAATTTTGCAATACTAAAATAGAAAAGCAAGTAATGAACATTGAACAGATCTATACCGGGTGTTTGGCCCAAGGGGCATATTATATTGAAAGTAAGGGCGAAGTTGCTATAATTGATCCTTTGCGTGAGGTGGAACCCTATATTGAGCGTGCAAGGGCAAATAATGCCAAAATCAAATATATTTTTGAAACGCATTTTCATGCAGACTTTGTTAGTGGCCATGTTACTTTGTCAAAGCAGACTGGAGCCCCAATTGTTTACGGACCACTGGCAAATCCTTCATTCGAAGCCATTATAGCTGAAGATGGTCAGGTGTTCAAGCTTGGAGAGATAACTATTAAAGTACTGCATACACCGGGTCACACCATGGAAAGTACCACTTATTTGTTGAAGGATAGGAACGGAAAAGACCATGCTATTTTTTCAGGGGATACCCTGTTTTTAGGTGATGTTGGTAGACCTGATCTGGCACAAAAAGCTGCGGATATGACGCTGGAGGATTTGGCGGGAATGTTATTCGATAGCCTTCGTACCAGGATAATGCCCTTGGCCGATGATGTAATAGTTTACCCAGCGCATGGCGCGGGCTCTGCCTGTGGTAAGAATATGATGAAGGAAACGGTTGACACCTTGGGCAATCAAAAGAAGA
>CAZHJO010000270.1:0-4716 GCA_964532755.1 uncultured Maribacter sp.
AGTTTATAAATGATTTCTTTACCCTGAGGGGATTTTATATCGATGGCCAAGGAACGTTTGTTTCTATTCCATGCCATAAAGCAGGGTGATTCATCCCCGGCAATCCATTGATTGAAAAAGGTCATCCCTCGATACATATCACCACTACCGTTTCTTTCAATCTTAATTACATCAGCTCCCAGATCACCCATCATTTGGGTGGCGAAAGGGCCTTGTAACAATTGAGAAAAATCCAATACTTTTACTCCTTCTAATGCTTCTTGCATTGCTACTTGTTTTTTATGTTATCCCAATATCGTGGCAGAGTAGTCAACCCTCCGTCTACTTTTATATCTTCCCCATTAATAAACCTGGCTTCATCAGATGCCAAAAAAACTGCGGTCATGGCCACTTCTTCAGCCTTACCCATTCGAAGCATGGCCGCTTGTTCAATACTGCTCTTTAAAAAACCTTCACCCTCTTCCACAATTCTTCTTTGATTCATTGGTGTAAGAATGGCCCCAGGGGAGATAGTATTGAAACGTACATTTTCTTTTCCAAACTGTCCAGCCAATTGGTTACTCATAGAAAGAATGGCACCTTTAGCTGCGGCATAGGCTGTCCAGTTATCCCAACTTCTAGTCGCCTGTACCGATGATATGGTGATAATACTTCCCGATTGCAGTTGTATCATATGGGGCAATGTCATCCTTATCCCCCTAAAAACACTTTTTAAATTTACATTCATAATGGTATCCCAATCTTCTTCAGGCATTTTCCTTATGTCCCCTGATATGGCCACGGCAGCGTTATTGACTAGAATATCGATACAGCCAAAGGCTTCAATGGTCTTTTCTATAACCGTTTGTACTTCTTTGGTTTCACCCACATCGCAGGAATAACTCTTGGCAATACCACCCTTAGCACTTAACTTTTGGACTTCTTCATCGCACTTGGCTATATTGATATCGCACATCACCACTTTGGCGCCTTCATTTACAAAAGCTTGGCTTATAGCCAACCCTATACCTTCAGCCGCTCCAGTTACTATTGCTACTTTATCTTTTAGTCGATTCATGTTTTACCCTTTTTTGTTAACCAATAGTTTTCTATTTCTTCCAAGGTCTTTCCTTTCGTTTCCGGCATTACTTTTACAGCCAAATAAATTGCTGGAATCATGCAAGCCGCAAAAAACCAGAATGTACCATGCGGCTTAAGATTTTCTAAAAACCAAGGCGTCATCTGACCCACAAACGTGGTACCGACCCATACAGCCATAGTGGCAATTGACATTGCCGCTCCACGAATTTTCAAGGGATATATTTCTGATAGCAATACCCAAAGTACAGGACCAAAAGAGAATGCAAAACAGGCTATGAAAGTGAGTATAAAAGTCATTAACAAATAGGTATTGTTCACCTCGTAATAGAACAACAAGCCTACGATGATCAATGATGTCATTATCCCAATAATACCATAGGTGAGTAATGGTTTTCGTCCTAAATCGTCTATTTTCCAGAGGGCGACAAAAGTGAACAGCACGTTTACAATACCTATGACCACTTGACCTCCGAGGGCCTCTCCAAGCTGCAAACCCCCTTCTTCCAAAATTTTAGGTCCATAATATATGATAGCGTTTATACCACTGATCTGACTCAAAAGGGCCAAGGAAATACCTATGGTCATGGCCACTTTGAAGGGTCCCGAAAAAACTGCCTTAATACCCCCCGATTCTTTTACAAGTACGTCTTCAACATTTTGAATTTCGGTATTGGCTTCTTCCTCAGTAACAAAACGAAGCAATATTTTTTTTGCTTGTCCTTTCTTGCCTTTCATAGTCAACCAGCGTGGACTTTTGGGTATTGTAAAAAGCAACAATAGAAATATAAGAGCAGGGATGGTTTCGCTTCCTAGCATAGCTCGCCATACTTCGGAAACGAATACTTTATTCATTAGTCCTGCACTATCTGCCAAACTTTCCGATTTTGAATGGGCCAGCAAATAGGCATTCGCAAAATACGCAATCAAAATACCCAGGGTAATGGCCAATTGATACAGTGCAACCAACTTCCCTCGATTTTTCGCCGGTGCAATCTCTGAGATATAGAGGGGCGAAAGCATCGATGCAATACCTACACCAATACCTCCAAATAGCCTATAGATGACCAATCCGGTGAACGAACCCGATAGTGCACAGCCAATAGCAGAAAGGGCGAAAAACAATCCGGACATGATAAGTATCTGCTTCCGGCCATATTTGTCACTTAGAAATCCTGCGATGGAAACCCCCAGAATAGTGCCCACAAGTGCTGAACTCACGTACCAGCCCTCCATAACAGTGCTGAGTTCAAATTGTGTTTTTACAAATCCAATGGTCCCAGAAATGATAGCGGTATCATAGCCAAATAGAAAACCACCCAAAGCTGCGATTAAGGCGAGAAAGGTTACATTATTTTTCATATTTAGGATTGGTTGGTGTACAATTTAGTTTAATTAATTCTTAATATAGGTCTAATGGCTCCCCAAGTTTTTCAACAAGATAAACCGAGTTTCATAATGTTCAATAAGTGTTGGTTTGGTCAATTGTTTCAATTCTTCTCCAAGAACATTCACCTCAATAGCTTGTGCTGCCCCTGTTTGGGCAAGCAAACCAGGAACATCGAGAATGGCATGACCCCCTTCTGTTTCCCGCAAATGTAGTATCACACCGTCGCCTGAAGATAAAGGCCTAGCGTTGACAAGGAGTAAATTGGGCAATTCAAAATCCAACAAGGATTGGGAAACGGTACTCACCGATTTTTCTGAATTATCTGGCGGAATTACGCGAGTAAGCATAGGCACCCTGTTAGCCCAACCAAAGCGGGTAGCAAAGGAGTTTGAAATATCCGATGAAGAGGTCAAGTAGTATTTCCACTTCATTTCACCTTCTTGACTGGCTTTGAAATTGGTCGTCCAGTAATTGTTGAGTACCCATGAAAATATATGGGGTTTTTCAGGTTTATGTTTATAGTAAAACCTACCTGTATTTATAGCTCCAAACTGCACGAGGGGCACATCGTTGGAACTGAATAATATCTGGGCTTCATCGTTCTTTACGGCGGCAAAGTTCTGAACTACGTTCCAATCGGCCGAAGTACCCTCCAATTGATTAATTCCTGGACTGACGGTTCCCCCTTGTACATCAAAGGCCAATTGATCATTATCCTTCATACGAAAAGGAAGTGCAATGAAAACACCTTCAGGTGAGGTATTTGGTAATTTGACCATGTCATAGGACAGTTCAATTCGCTTAGAAGTGTTATAAAGTTTGATTTCCATAGTAACACCTCTTTCATCCGCACACTCTTCAATTTTTCCATTAATATGCAAACTACTCCACAAAGGTGCTTCTTTTACATCTGAAACCTGGACATCGGATAAACCCGTAATCTTCTTTTTGATGGGAACGTACACCGTATCACGGTTGGCATTCGTAAGGCGTTCCATAGATTGTCGATTGTCAGGTTGTTCATATACAAACTCCCCAAGTTTAAATTCACTGGAGGAATCAACCAATTCCTTTTTTAGTTCTTTGTCAAAAAGACTAGTGATAACGCCTCTTTCCAGATCTACCTTAATACGATAATACTCATTTTCCAGTATTGGGGAAATCTTTTCGGCTGGCTGGTTCATGTTGAAGTCTTTTTCTCCTTCCATAACAATGCGGAAAGTAGTATAACCCATAGGTGGTATGTTTGGTGCCCAGAGTACATAATTACTGCCATCGGCCCTACTGGAAACACGCTGTACCTTGACATTTCGTCCACTTTCATCTACTATGCTGAATGCACGACCAAGAGGCAGCAATTGATGGTCGATATAGGCTTTTACAAGCCCTGAACGCTCCCAGTTCAAAGTATTGAAAACCGCTATAGTCGGCGCAGTTGTTTTAGGAATATGTTGCTGAATTATGCCTAGGGCTTTTTCTTGGATCAAACTGGATTCCTTAAACGCCGTCCATGCATAAGCTGACTTTTGACCCCATTGAATGACCGAGTTTTCACTAAAGGGATCCGTTATACTCTCGGCGGCGCCAAAAGTGTGTTCATCATAAAAAAGCAACTCATCATAGGCGCTCTCAATATCACTGGCGATGTTCCTTGGAAGTGTGGATCCCATGAATTTTGCCATTGACAAGAGGCCCATATTGGCAATCATATTCGAATGTACTGTTCTGGCCGTTTTGGTTTCTGTAAAGGCAGAACCAAAGCCATCTGTCCACCAGTCTGGCCAAGCTACCTTTTTAACGGGCAGGTTTTCTGCCTGATGCTTATCAAGATAAACCATGAATTCACTGGCCAATGAAAGTTTCAGTTTTGGCCATTCGTACTTCTCATTCCAATCTTTTACAATATCACAGGCTTTTGTTGAAGGAGGGGAATTATCGGTAAGATACCCCGAAAATTGAAAAGCCGTTTTGTCATACGGATATCCTTTTTCTTCAAGTTCATTAAGATATTGGGAAAGGTTGGCCCTAAATTGATCAATCTCCCCAGAAGTAAGGCTTAATGCATTACCGTGCATATAATGCTCACTGCGATATGCGAGCAAACGATTCCCTGAATTTGATTCCCACCAAAAAGAAGTTGGTTTATCAAAAGGTACCTGCGCCCGATGGCCATGTTGACCCATAGTGAGGTATTTCACTCCCGTATTCTTATACAGATCTATCATTGCCCAACCAATGCCGTTCACATC
>CAZHJO010000271.1:0-4715 GCA_964532755.1 uncultured Maribacter sp.
CCTGCTAGAAAAACGATAATAATAATGGTCTCCATATTCGGTTGGTTTAATTTATATTAATTGTTTTAAGGCAATTTCAAATCCGGTTTCACTCAAATTTATTTTGGTATGATTTTGCTTAAAGATATTCAAAATTGCCTTTCTGATAGTATCCGAAGTATCTTTAAATATTAAATCATCATCCATTCCCACTCTTTTTTCCATGAAATAGGCAAATACCCTTGCCATACCACAATTTGAAACAAAGTCTGGTATAAGACTCACCCTTCCATCAGTATATTCCATGATAGGTCCAAAGAAAATCTCTTTATCAGCGAAAGGTACGTTGGCCCCGCAAGAAATAACTTCCAAGCCCGTGTCGATCATTTTCGTAATTTGATTTTTTGTAATCAACCTAGAAGCTGCACAAGGAGCAAATATTTCGGTTTGCAATGTCCATATCCGCTCTTTGATTTCCTCAAATGGAATCATTTGGTCCGCACTGGCCATTATATTATTACCGTGCTTATTAAGAAAAAATTCCTTGATTTCCTCAAAAGTGAATCCATCCTCATTGATCACACCCCCAGTCCTATCCAAAATCCCAACTATTCTGGCGCCCATTTGAGCTAAATAAAAAGCGGCTGCACCACCTACATTCCCAAAGCCCTGTACAACGGCCTTTTTACCCATCACATTTCCGCCAAATATGTCGTAAAAATGTCTAACGGCTTCAGCTACACCATACCCGGTAATCATATCGGCGACAGTATATTTCCTAGAAACATCTGGCGTATATAACTCACTTTCAAGCGGTTTTATAACACCTTGCCGCAATTGACCAATTCTATTGATCTTATCAGCTTCTGTAGGTTTGAAATGGCCGTTGAAAACCCCCTCCTGGGGATGCCAGACACCAGCATCTTCCGTAATCGGGATTACTTCGTGGGTCTCATCGACATTTAAATCTCCCCCAGTGCCATAATAGCTTTTTAAAAGCGGGGCAACAGCTCGGTACCAACGCTCTAAAACGCCCCCCTTTCTTGGGTCATGGGGATTGAAATTTATCCCTGATTTAGCGCCCCCAATGGGAGGACCGGAAACAGTGAATTTCACTTCCATGGTTTTTGCCAAGGAAAGCACTTCGTGAAAATCAAGTCCTTCGCGCATCCTTGTTCCACCGCCGGCAGCGCCACCTCTTAGTGAATTAATGACTGCCCACCCTTCGGCTTCCGTCTCAGGGTCTTTCCAATTAAAGACTATTTCAGGTTGTTTATTTTCGAACGTTTGAAGAAGCTTCTTCATTTTTTGATTTTAATATTATTTATGTGACATCGATTTCATATTCTAAATTTCTTTAAATAAATACGCATTGGAACTAATGCTGTCTCATAATTTTTCGTTTAAAACAAATAGAAGAAATACTTAAAACAAATATAAAATACAGAAATTAAAAAATGGCCATAATCCTATCTAAACTGAAAATAAATAAACAGTTAAAACAACTTTTAAAACCAACAATAATTCTATAACATAACTGTATATTTGTTAGGTCTAATTTAAATATTAGCTTATGGATTTCTCCTTATCTGAAGAACAATTAATGATTCAAGAAGCGGCTCGTGATTTTGCCCTAAGTGAGCTTTTACCAGGGGTTATTGAACGTGATGACGCACAACAATTCCCTACTGAACAGGTAAAGAAAATGGGCGAATTGGGTTTTCTGGGAATGATGGTTGACCCTTCATATGGGGGTAGCGGATTAGACACGCTTTCCTATGCCCTTGTCATGGAAGAATTATCGAAGATCGATGCTTCGGCCTCGGTTGTTGTTTCGGTGAACAATTCATTGGTATGTTGGGGGCTAGAGACCTACGGGAGTGAAGCGCAGAAACAAAAATACCTGACCCGTTTGGCATCGGGTGAGATTATCGGTGCTTTTTGTCTTTCGGAACCAGAGGCGGGAAGCGATGCCACTTCACAAAAGACAACTGCAATTGACAAAGGGGACCATTACATCTTAAATGGCACAAAGAACTGGATTACCAATGGTGGTACGGCAGAGGTTTATTTGGTAATTGCACAGACCGATAGAGATAAGGGGCATAAGGGAATCAACGTCCTGATTGTGGAAAAAGGCATGGACGGTTTTGAAATAGGTCCTAAGGAGAATAAGCTGGGGATACGCGGAAGTGATACCCACTCTTTGAACTTCAATGATGTAAAAGTCCCTAAAGAAAATCGAATAGGCGAAGACGGTTTTGGATTTAAATTTGCCATGAAAACCCTGTCTGGGGGTAGAATCGGTATCGCGGCCCAAGCCTTGGGAATAGCCGCAGGGGCTTACGAACTCGCAAAGAAGTATTCAAAAGAACGTAAGGCCTTTGGAACCGAAATAGCAAACCACCAAGCAATCGCTTTTAAGCTAGCCGATATGCATACCCAAATTGAGGCGGCGAGACTATTGGTCTATAAAGCTGCGGTTGATAAAGACAATGGCAGGAACTACGACCTATCGAGTGCTGTTGCAAAACTTTATGCCTCCCAAATAGCAATGGAAACCACTGTAGAAGCTGTGCAGATTCATGGCGGCAATGGTTTTGTAAAAGATTATCATGTAGAGCGTTTAATGCGAGATGCCAAAATCACCCAAATTTATGAGGGCACTTCCGAAATCCAAAAGATCGTGATTTCAAGAAGTATTTTGAGGGATTGATCACCTCAAAACTACTCTAGAAGCATCAACCATGATCATTGTTTTGAAATCCTACAGTTATCATTCCTAAAGAGGTTGATCAAAGCTGGTTTATTCCTTTTAGCGGTTTCTATTTTTTAAGCGGTTTTATCACCAAATATTCAATTTTTGGCTATGCTGCTTTATTGATATCACAATAAATGGCACTTTAAAATTCGATATTACGTTTTTTTAGACAATTATTTAAATACATTGAATTTTTTTGTTACGGATCACAGTATCAATGAATAATATTCATGAAATATGATATTTTTGTAGAAATACCATAATTTATGCAGTTGATAGAACAAGGGTTATACCTACCGGAATTTGAACACGATAATTGTGGCGCCGGGTTTATATGTAGCCTTAAGGGAATTAAGTCGAATGACATTATTCATAAGGCCTTGGAGATTTTGGACAAGCTAGAGCATCGCGGTGCGGTAAGCGCCGATGGTAAGACTGGTGATGGTGCTGGAATTTTAATTGATATCCCCCATGATTTCTTTGTGGATGTATGCGAATTTGATTTGCCAGAAGCAGGGGACTATGCCGTGAGTAATGTATTTCTTCCGCAGAAAGAAAACCAAAGGGAATACTGTATTACTGAATTCGAGAAAAATATCAAGAATCAGGGTTTACAATTACTGGGATGGCGAGATGTACCCGTAAATAAAGCTATTCCTGGAAGAATAGCCATGGAGACAGAACCCTTTGTTAAACAGGTTTTTATCTCCAAGGCAAATAAGGGGCAGGATATTTTTCAATTTAACTTGAAATTGTTTATTGCCCGAAAGGTCACAGAACATGCCATTTTAAATTCCAAATTGTCTGAAAGCAAGTTTTTTTATGTTCCTAGCCTTTCAACCAAGATCATAATATTCAAAGGGCTTTTAATGCCCAATGACATTAGTCTTTATTATAAGGATTTATTGGATTCCAGAGTGGTTACCAGATTATCCTTGGTTCATCAACGGTTCTCGACCAATACCTTCCCAACATGGGATTTGGCACAACCATTTAGATATATGTGCCATAATGGTGAAATAAACACCTTGCGTGGTAATGTTTCTAGAATGAAATCCAGGGAAGAATTGTTTGAAAGTGATTGGTTCGGTCCTGAAATAAAAAAGATTTTACCAATAATCCTACCTGGTAAATCTGATTCGGCTACTATGGATATGGTTGTTGAATTATTGCTTATGACAGGTCGTTCGCTACCAGAGGTAATGATGATGTTGGTTCCCGAAGCATGGGAGAAAAATACCGAAATGTCTGAAGCCAAACGGGCATTTTACGAATACAATTCCTGCACCATGGAACCTTGGGACGGACCTGCGTCCATACCTTTTACCGATGGTAATTTTATTGGCGCCGTGTTAGATAGAAATGGACTTCGTCCATCGCGCTATTCAGTCACAAAGAACGGTTATGTTATCATGTCCTCTGAAACGGGGGTGCTTGATATTAACCCGGAAAATGTTGAATTTCATGGAAGGCTCGAACCTGGTAAAATGTTCTTGGTGAACATGGAAGAAGGTCGAATAGTCAATGATGAGGAGATTAAGGAGGAAATAGCCCAACGACATCCTTATAAGAAATGGTTGGATAAGAATTTAGTACACTTAAGGGATATACCTTATAATGATTGCCCATTGTTTTTAGGTGAGGCATCTTTGGAAAAGCGAAAGTCTGTATTCGGTTATTCCCTTGAAGATATCAATACTATTATTCTCCCCATGGGCAAAACGGGTAAAGAGCCCATTGGATCTATGGGTTCAGACACCCCTATTGCTGTGCTATCGGAACGCCCACAACTCATATACAATTATTTTAAACAATTGTTCGCCCAAGTTACCAACCCCCCATTGGATGGAATTCGTGAAGAGTTGATAACCGATATCAGCCTAACATTAGGGAATGACATCAACTTATTTACCATAACTGAACAACATTGTAGAAAATTGAAAATCCAAAATCCAGTAATCTCAAAAGAGGATTT
>CAZHJO010000272.1:0-4703 GCA_964532755.1 uncultured Maribacter sp.
TTTTTATGGTCGTAAGCAATGGTAAAATGCAGAAAAACAAAGATTTGAAAATTGCAAATCTCCAAACCGATATTACAGGTTTAAAGGATTCGCTTCAAAATGCACAACTTAGCGTACTGGATATGCAATACTTTTCATTGGAAAACAATGATGATGCCCTGGCCTATTATGACCATTTGGATTTAAAAGATCCTAACCGGTATATATCCGATAAATTATTGGAAACCAATGAATCTAAAGGGGATAATCCGTTGATACCCTATGAGGGTATGCAGAGCGATTTTAAACTGAATAAAATAAAAATCCTAAACCACAAGTGGATCGTGGCAGATTTTTCTGATGGCAAGTATTGGGGTGAATTATTGATCAAGTATGATTTGAAAGATAATATGGCCGTGGATTTTACATTAATGGACCATTTTTTATATACCCGAAGTAATTAGAATTTACCTTCCAGCCATTTTTTAAAGGAATAGAAATTTTGGGGTGCTACTCCGTGGCCTACCGGGTACTCTTCATATACATAATCAATGCCCAGAGGTTTCAAAATTTCAGGTGTTTTTTGTGCCCATTCAGGGGGAATAACCTGATCTACCTGACCATGGGAAGCGTAGATCTTAAGGTTGCTATGATCTTTATCCTTATAATTCCCAACGATGATACGTTGATTGATGTAGCCACTAAGGGCTACCACATTCCTGATTTTTTCTGGATAGGAGAGGGCAACGGCATAACTGAGAATGGTGCCCTGACTAAAACCTAGAAGCGTAATTCGTTCAGTGTCCAAACCATACGTCGCACAGGCTTCATCTATAAATGTGACAATCTTTTCCCGGGAATCCACGGCTTGGTCGTCATCGCTCCATTTGCCCTTTTCTGCATCAAAATTAATGGCATACCAAGCATGACCAAATGGTTCCATTGCATAAGGTGCCCGCACAGATATTATACAAAGTTCAGTTTGTAGTTCAGGAGCAAAGGAAAATAGGTCTTCTTCATTGCTACCATAACCATGGAACATAAACAGGACAGGCGGTTTACCTTCTTTCATGGAAGACGGCCTTATAAGATGGGTCAGCGATAAGGGAGCGGTTGTCATATTATGAAATAAATGTAAACCATTTTTGAAAATAATCACCGATCATGGGGACCATTTGTTTTTTATCGCTCAGCGCCCCTGAAAAGCCATAAATCCATAGTATAAAATAGCAAAGGTACAAACCATAAAGTGCAAATTCATTGAACCATACACTTGAAAACAGTGCAAATGCATGGAACATTATATGCAGACCAAAGGCCTGGCGTATATGGAACCGAGCAAACTCGTTCTTTGGTTCCATATTCATCGTTATTGCAATCAATGCCCCAATTATGGTAAGGTAAGCTACTATAGCAGTCGTTTTTCCTTCCTTTACTGTACTCATTCCTAATATGGCTTAATTAAGTTTGTAGCTTTTTTATCCTAAAACCAATTGATCGTTATTTACTATTCCATAAACCTTCCCCATTAAAGTTTCGCCCAATGCCATACAGTTTTTTGATGTAGATAATATATCCTCCTTTTCAAATACATATTCGCTGTCAGGATTAAAAAGGGTTAAGCAGGCTTCTTTCCCTTCAGTAAACTTGTTCGGTTCAAGCTTAAAGCGCTCTTTTCCCTTCGTTAATAAAGAGATGGCTTTCTCGACCCCGAATATTTTATTCAAAAGACCGAAAGCACTTTCCAATCCGATAGAGCCATACATCGCATTATCGAATTCAAGGCGTTTCAACTCTACGTTCAATGGAGTATGATCTGTAGTCACAAAATCGATGATCTCATCATTCACTGCTTTTATAAGGGCTCTAGCATCCTTTTTAGTCCGTAATGGGGGCATTACCTTATAGGTGCTATCAAACTCCTCCAAAACCTCATCAGTAAAATGTAAACTGTGAAGTGGCACGCTACAACTGACATCCAGTCCTTTTTTCTTGGCATCGGCAATTAGTTTTACCGACTTGGCCGTGGATATGGTAGGGATGTGCAGCCTTCCTCCTGTATATTCCAAAATAAAAAGGTCACGAACAATTTGAAGTTCTTCTGCTAAGGAGGGAATCCCTTTTAATCCCAATTTGGTTGATACCGGACTCTCATTGACCATTCCTTTCCCGGCAATATTCATATCCATAGGTTGGGAGTAAACCAATCCGTCAAAGTTTTGGACATATTGCAAAGCAACTTTCAAAAGGTTGGAATTAGTTATTGGCGATTTAAAATCATAAAACCCAACTGCCCCTGCATTACCCATGTCATATAATTCGGCTAGGTCATTTCCTTGGGCCTTCACCGTCAAGGCTCCGAGAGGATAAAGATTAGTGGCAAAACCTTTCCCTGAATTCTTAAGAAAAACAATATCGGAACTAGTATCCGCTACAGGATGCGTATTCGGATTTAGAACCACATCGGTGAAACCGCTCTTAGCGGCGGTCAATAGTCCGTTTGAAATGGTTTCACGCTCTTCAAATCCAGGTTCACCGAAACTTACACCACTATCAAACCATCCAAGTGAAACATATAAATTCTTTAAGTCCACTATCTTGGTTGCCTTTGGTGCATCAATTTTGACCTTAATTGTATCAATAATGCCATTTTTGATAAGTATGTCCCTTTTTTTTAAATGTAAATCCTTATTCAGGGGATTAATGATTTTGGCGGATTTTATAAGTATGTTCATTTACGCTAGGTTTATCTAATGTTTTTTAGATCATTTCAAATACTTAATGATGAGGACTTCAATCAAAATAAACAGCACTGCTAAAATAACAAACCATTTCCAAAGTGCGTTTATGCTATTGTCGTTTTGTAGATCTTGAAATAAGGCAGAAATTGAACTTTGTTTACTTGTCGCTGACAGATTATCAAAATCCAGAAATTTGAGATCACTTTCAGCTCTTGGATAATTAAAACTTATATTTTTCAATGTGTTGCCATTTTCGTTCACGCTATATATTCCATCTTCAAATGGATTTTCATTGAATGTAAGTGAGACCTTGTTAGCATGGGCTAGTTGTTGTGGAATAAACTCGAAACCATCTTTGGAAACCTTGAGTATATGGTCTTTGGCGACTTTTTTGGCAATATCCAAATTTATTTGGCCGCCCATAGTATGATAGAGTCCTACCCGTTTTAAACTGTTCACACCCATTTTGTAAAATGTAGGCACAATTAATGGTGATTGTTTAAAATTTGAATTCTGATTGTTAATTGATGCAGTGAATAAATAGACACCGTTCTTACCTAATAGGAAAGGTTCACCGCTTTGATACCTTAGAATTGATGACGAATTCGAATTTGTTTTAAGGAACTCCGAAACTTTTGGATATTGAAAGTTAGCTATGTTCTTTTCAAATACATTTTGGTAAAGCGGATGGGAAAACGTGATTTGTGTAATCTTATTTTCAGTACTCGCTTTTTCTAGAAATGAACCTATTGAAAATCTTGAAAGCAACTGGTTATAATCATATAAGTTGGCATGAGTTGAAGGAATTATAACCAAATCCCCGCCGTTTGACACAAATGACGATATACTTGCAATAAGAGAGGTGGGTATATTTTCCAATTCATTTAATACGATCAGGTCTTGTGCAGCTATATCTCGATAATTCAGATTTTTCAAAGAAATCGAAGCGAACAAAAACTCGTTATTGGTATAAATCCGTTTTAAATAATCAGAGGAGGTGTCACCAATTGATAATACTTTGGGTTTTTCTTTTTCATCGATATTGAAAAATAAATGGTTATCATATGTAATTTCACCATCTGAGATTTCGAATTTACCATTAATGACCTCGTTTGCTGAAAGCGTAAAGCTTACCCTGCCCTTTAAATCCTTGAAAATGGCAGATGTTTTTGAAATTAATTTATCGATGTTGAACAGGGACACAGGAATACTTTGAATTTCTGATGGCGCTGTAAGCAGTGCTGTTATTTCAATGGTCTCTGTTCCGTATTTACTTATATAAATACTGTCTAGCGACACATTGTTCAAAGATGAAGCTGATATTTTTACCAAATGCCGCTGTAAGGTACTTTCCGTGTTGGCGGTAGAAGGTTTCATTCGTTGTTGAAAATCGGAAATCACAATCAGATTTTTTATGGAACCCATATTCTTCGAAAAGAGCGAGCGTGCCTTTAGCTGAATTTCATCCAACTTTAATTGATCGGGGGTCGAGGAAATCGTCAGAAGGTCGTTTTGAATATCTTTTAGTTCAACATTCCTATATTCCGTGGTATTCGTAAAAAGATTGAAGTTATTGCCCTCTGGAATTGCTTTTATTAATTCTTGAATAGCGTCATTTAGTATAGTCCCTTGATCTGATTTGGCCTGCATACTGAACGAATTGTCCAAATAGATAACCGTTTCCTTGTCTAGTAGCGCAGTTTCTTTAGCCAAGAATGGCTGGGCAAAAGCGATGATAATTGAAGCAAAGACCAAAAGTCTTGCAAACAGAAGCAGCCATTTTTTAAGCGTATTGCTTTTACGTGATTCAGAAACAACTTTTTGCAACATTTTAACGTTGGTAAAAGGTGTTTTCTTGAACCTTCGAAGCTGAAAAAGATGAATGAATATAGGAATTAGTAGTAGAAATAAGGCCCAAAGAAGTTCTGGATATTTAAACTGCATTCCTGAATTTGATTTGACAAATATATGAAGTATTCAGAT
>CAZHJO010000273.1:0-4703 GCA_964532755.1 uncultured Maribacter sp.
GGGCATACTAATCGCAAAAAGTGCCAAATAAGAGATTCCTTCTAAAATTGCCGTATATCTGAAAGTTTTGAGCATAATTCTATTGTTTTAGGCAAAGAGTATTAGAAAAACAATCGGAAAAAGGAGTCCGGCCAAAGCAAGTTTCCAACCTCTTTGTTTAAAGCTGTTCTTTCCTTTGGTAATTAACATTCCAGTTATCGCTATGGCCAGCATGGCGATTCCAAAAATATCGGAATACCAAATCCAAAAGTTATTGGTGGTTTTATGCAAGAACATGGTATGTCCTAAAAAGGGTACTTTACGTTTATATTCGATCAAACCCTTTCCTGTTGTGATATCGGCATCAAGGATTACGTTATCCTTAAAATAAACGCGCAAGTCATTTTCACGTATTCGGTGACTATCATAAGCATCGGCCAATGCCCATTGTGCCGATAGGTCTTTAATGTATTCTTGTGAATCTAGTTGATCAGCATCTGACGGAACATTAAATTCAATCTCCTTGGTCTCATAACTATAATCCATGGGATACCAGTCCTGACGGTGGTTAAGGATGATTCCTGAAAAAGAAAATGCCAGTATAAGCCCTAAATAAAAATAAGCAATATCCCTATGGATATTCCTATTGCTCAACTTCATACGCTTATAAGTGGATTACTTCGTCGTAAGCATCAGCGACAGCTTCCATAACAGCTTCGCTCATGGTTGGGTGCGGGTGTACTGCTTTTAGGATTTCGTGCCCTGTAGTTTCCAACTTCCGGGCAACCACAGCTTCCGCGATCATATCCGTTACGCCGGCACCAATCATATGGCAACCCAGCCACTCCCCATATTTGGCGTCAAAGATTACTTTTACGAATCCGTCTGAATTCCCCGATGCTTTGGCCTTTCCGCTTGCGGAGAAAGGAAATTTACCTACTTTGATATCATGGCCTGCATCCTTTGCCTGTTGCTCTGTAAGTCCTACTGAGGCAATTTCAGGGGTGCAATACGTACAGCCTGGAATATTGCCATAATCCAAAGCCTCTACCTGCATGCCTGCAATTTTTTCTACACAAAGAATACCCTCTGCCGATGCCACATGCGCCAATGCCTGACCTGGTGTTACGTCACCTATGGCATAATATCCAGGTATATTGGTTTGGTAATAATCATTCACCAAAATCTTATCACGATCAGTGGCAATCCCCACATTTTCAAGGCCAATATTTTCAATGTTCGTTTTTATCCCCACAGCGGAAAGTACAATATCAGCTTCCAATATTTCTTCGCCTTTGGCAGTTTTCACCGTTGCCTTAACGCCCTCGCCAGAGGTATCAACAGCAGTAACCTCTGCGGAGGTTTTTATTTTAACCCCAATTTTTTTGAAGCTACGCTCCAATTGCTTTGAGACATCAACGTCTTCAACAGGAACAATGTTCGGTAAAAACTCAACCACGGTTACTTCGGTACCCATGGCATTATAGAAATAGGCAAATTCTATACCTATGGCACCACTACCCACAACAATCATCTTTTTAGGTTGATGATCTAAGGTCATGGCCTCACGGTAACCTATGATTTTCTTGCCATCTTGCGGTAAACTGGGTAATTCCCTACTTCGGGCACCAGTGGCTATGATGATATGATCGGCACTATACTCCGTGATTTTGCCTTCGGCATCTTTTACTGAAAGTTTTTTTCCTGATTTCAGTGTTCCGTAACCGTTGATGACCTCAATCTTATTTTTTTTCATCAAGAACTGGACACCTTTGCTCATGCCATCGGCTACATTTCGACTTCTTTTAACAACGGCATCAAAATCTTTGTCGACACCATCAGCTGTAAGACCATAATCCCCGGCATGTTGTAAATATTCAAAAACCTGTGCAGATTTCAACAAAGCTTTGGTAGGAATGCATCCCCAATTAAGGCAGACACCACCAAGATTTTCTTTCTCAACAATTGCAGTTTTTAACCCAAGTTGGGATGCACGAATTGCTGTAACATAACCTCCTGGTCCACTCCCCAAAACAATAACATCAAAATTGCCCATATTTTTATTCTTTGATTTTCAAATTTGAGGTGCAAAAATACAAAACCTAATGGTACTATTTCAAATTACATTTTAAAATAACAATTTGAGTTGCGGATGATAAATGGGATATTTAAACAAATTAAAAAAGATACTATGTGTTGAATTTTTTCTTGTTAAAGACTTCTGATTGTCCTTTGGGTATTGATAAAGAAACCCAGCCCTTACCTTTGATCATTTTACCCATAAAAACTATTTGCCCAACGTGACTTGCATAATGGGCCATCTGACGGTTAACCGCTTCAACAATCGTATGGTCTTCATCACGGATTTTGATACGGCTATTGAAATTCTCATTTGTTATGGTGTCCAAGGCATCAAAAAGGCATTGCCAGCCTTCTTCCCAGGCAGCTATCATTTTGGTTTTGGTACTAAAGGGGTCTTCAAATTCGGTATCTCGATGTCGCCACGATTTTTCACCATCCTCGGTCAGGAAGTTCGTCCATCTGCTAAGCATATTGCCAACTAGGTGTTTTACAATTTGCGAAATGCTATTGTCCTCGGCATGATATTTCCATAGGATATCTTCTTCAGATAATTGGGCAAAGGTCCTTTCGCCCATAGTTTTATAACGACGAAATTCATATAGGGCACTATCCAGGTAATTTTTTGCAAAGTCCATCTTATACTATTGTAAAATTATTGATTATCAGCAGGAACGAATTGTAAGGCCGCACCATTAACACAATGTCTTTTACCGGTAGTTTCACTAGGGCCATCATTAAAAACATGACCCAAGTGCCCACCGCAAGTTGCACAATGTTCCTCGGTGCGCTCATAACCTATGTCATAATCAACATCATAGGCAACATTACCAACGATTTCCCGATCAAAACTAGGCCAACCAGAACCAGAATCATATTTATGGTCGCTTTTGAAAAGTTCGGTCTTACATGCGGCACAGACATAAACACCTTTCTTTTTGTTATCTAATAATTTACTTGTACCGGCTGTTTCGGTCCCTGCCTTTCGCAGTACATAGTACTGCAGGTCAGTGAGTTCCTTGCGCCATTCGGCATCCGATTTAGTTACTTTATATGCAATTTCCTTTTGGGGCGACGTGCTTTGTTGATCCGTTTTTTCCTGCGAATTTCCTTTACATCCTACAAGAGCGATACTGAGAACTAAAATTAACTTCTTTATCATAGTTTATGTTTTGAATCTTAGACGATGTGGCATTACCAACCTTTCAAAGATAAAACTCTTACCGGTTCTAAAACATTAAGATTTTGTTAATCAAGTCGGTATGAAAATCCTCAATAAAAAACCCCGCTGAATTACAGCAGGGTTTAAGTATACTTGGAAGATGGATTAATTCAATTTTACTTTTTGTACATCCTTCTCCGCTACGCCAAGAGTCCTCATTACGGCTTGTACGTTTGACCTATCCAATCTAGATCCAGCAGCCATTTCGGCAGGTAAAACTGCAATTCTAAATACCTGGGCATCGGTATCTCCGGCAGTTAAAGTACTCATATCAAAATCAGCCTCCAAAAAGATATTCACATCAAAAAAGGTGAAGTCATAATTGTACTGTAGTATTCCTTGGTCCAAAAGCCGGGTTTGAGGTAGCAACCTCCATACATCTACCGGTTCGCCATTACCGTCTTCAACTTGATCCCATAGCAGGTAAACGAGTACCACATCACTTTCAAAAACTTCTACCGTTTGTGGAAATTCATAAAAGATGCTATAATCGTCAGCTACAAAATCCCCTTCAATATCAATGACCGTTCCTAATATGTTGATTCCATCTTGTCCATCCAGTCCGTCAAGACCATCCAGTCCGTCGAATCCAGGAGGGCCAACAGGGCCTTCACAGGATATTATAAACAAAGACAAAAAAGTTCCGAGTACTATGCTGATTTTTCTCATAACTGTGGTTTTAATTATTCCATTTATTCTTATTTGTAGCTTCATTCAAAAAGCGTTCCACTTTTATCTTCTTTACAATTTTATTTACAGAAAACCATTGCGAACTAAAGTAAACTCTTAATTATCATGGCTTTTAGGCAAAGTTGATTAGTTTTGCCAAAAATATGAGTAGTATGGCCAAAGTTATTGTGCACTCCCTCTTTTCTGAATTTGATATTAATTTATTTAAATCAGGCAAACACTTTAAATTATATGAGAAACTTGGATCTCATCCTATTGAAGTTAATAGGGTAAAAGGAACCTATTTTGCGGTCTGGGCTCCAACAGCAAGATCAGTCTCCGTAGTTGGTGATTTTAATGGTTGGCAAGAGAATGAACACCACCTCAATGTTCGTTGGGATGAAAGTGGCATTTGGGAAGGGTTTATTCCTGAAGTGGGAAATGGAACTCTTTACAAATACAATATTCATTCAAACAATTTTGGTATTACCACAGAAAAGGCCGATCCCTTCGCTAGATTTTGCGAGCATCCACCAAAAACTGCCTCTGTAGTATGGGAAGGCGATTATGCATGGAAGGATAAAAAATGGATGGATTCCAGGGAAGACAAGAATGCTCTTGATAAACCCTATTCAGTCTATGAGGTTCATTTAGGCTCATGGAAACGCAATGAAAACAATGAATTCCTTACCTATAAACAACTTGCGAATGACTTGGTAAAATATGTGAAGGAAATGGGCTTTACCCATGTGGA
>CAZHJO010000274.1:0-4678 GCA_964532755.1 uncultured Maribacter sp.
GATTTTAGCCTCCCCAATAGAAGTTATGTGCTTAAGTTTTAATGTTGCATCTGTTGCGTTTGAAATGAGTTCGCGGAGAAATATTTCATGATCACTGTAAAGAAACTTTTTTATAAGCGGGAAAATATTATCTACCGATACATTGATTTTGCCTGTAGCCATTTTATTTGATTTTTTATGAATTATAGAACTTGGCAGTCAAAAAAAATACCATACTGGTTAGGAGTGACAAACTGACACAGTTTCTTGCGCAAGTAGGGCTTGTAAAACTTTAACAAATATTTTTGTTTAATAAAAATAATAAAACATTAAACAATTTGTATATTTGTCCTGACTGGGAATTAATTTGCTATGATAAAGTCTAAATGTTTCTGGTTACTACTATTTTTAGTGGTTAGGTTGTTAGAAAACGTGCTTTCATCTGAAGGCACGTTTTTGCTAACAATATAAGGTCTCTATGCGCTCAAGGAGTTGCTTGTCGATTACAATTCAAAATAAATGTTATGTCAGCAAGGTCAAAATCAAGGAAAGTTACAGAAGATGTGTTATTTACAATGTATATGAACGATGTTTTGGAACATGGGATGGTTCCAAAATCCGTTTATAAGTTTTGTAAGTCGAATACGATTACGGAAACAGAATTCTATGGGCTTTTTGGTTCTTTGGAATCTCTTCAAAAGGAAATTTGGAGTAAGTTTTATGCAAATACCCATAGTTTATTGATGAAGAACAAGGATTTCGATAATTTTTCGAATAAAGAGAAAATGCTGACTTTCTTCTTTACGTTTTTTGAAATGTTAACCCTGAATCGGAGTTATGTATTGTTCACCTTGAAGCAAGAAAACAATCCCCTGAAGAATTTGAATCAGTTAAAAAGGCTGCGTAGATATCTTAAAAGTTTTGCCAAGGACCTGATTGATGAAGACAACTCTGGAAAATTTTTAAAAATAACCCAATACAATCCCCATGTTTTTTCTGAAGGAGCTTGGCTACAATTTTTGTTTCTTTTGAAATTTTGGATAGATGATGAATCGACCGGATTTGAGAAGACCGACATAGCAATAGAAAAATCGGTAAACACCATTTTCGATGTTTTTGATAACACGCCGATAGAGAATATTATCGATTTTGGAAAATTCCTGTATAAGGAAACCTTCGTTTAGCAATTTATTATGTTTTAAAAAGGTCAAATGAAAACACTTGACAGGATACCAACGGGAAAGATTGAACGAGCAGGCAAACTAGTAAAGACCGGGGTCAAAATTGGTGGAAATTATGCCAAGTATTACGGCAAGAAACTGGTTTATCCCGATCATACAAGAGATGAGCTGAACAAGGACAATGCCGGAGATATCTATGACGGATTAAAGAGTTTGAAGGGAAGCGCTTTAAAGGTGGCCCAGATGTTGAGCATGGAGAAAAATCTACTCCCGAGAGCGTATGTAGAAAAGTTTTCACTATCCCAATTTTCGGTACCCCCGCTTTCAGCCCCATTGGTGCGCAAAACCTTTAAAAGGTATATGAATGAATACCCTGAAAATCTTTTTGACACTTTTGAACATGATTCCATTAATGCAGCGAGTATCGGACAAGTACATAGGGCTACCAAAGATGGTAAGGAATTAGCTGTCAAAATTCAATATCCAGGGGTTGCAGAGAGTATTAATAGTGATTTGGCTATGGTAAAACCCATTGCCGTACGCATGTTCAATCTTCAAGGAAAAGATTCGGATAAATATTTTAAAGAAGTAGAAAATAAATTGGTAGAGGAGACCAATTATATACTCGAGTTACGGCAAAGCAAGGAAATAAGTGCCAAGTGCGCACGAATCCCCGATTTGGAATTCCCCAAATATTATGAGGATTTGTCTAGTGAGCGGATTATAACCATGGATTGGATGCATGGAATGCATTTGAGTGAATTTGCCAAGACTGAATTTAAATCCAAGTTGGGAAATAAATTGGGGCAGGTACTCTGGGATTTTTATATGTATCAAATACACGGTTTGCGCAAAGTGCATGCAGACCCGCATCCTGGTAATTTTCTAATTAGTGACCGGGAAACACTTATTGCTATAGATTTTGGCTGTATAAAAGAAGTTCCCGACGAATTTTATTTTCCCTATTTTGAACTGTCGAAAAAGGAGAATATTTCCAATGATACCTTTTTTACCCAGAAATTATACCAATTAGAAATCTTGACACCTACAGATACGCCCCAAGAACTTAAATTTTTCAAGGAACTTTTCAAAGAAATGTTGACCCTTTTTACCTCACCTTTCAATGAGGAACTATTTGATTTTGGAGCGGATGATTTTTGGTCCAAAATTGCTAATTTAAGTCAACGCTATTCTACTGACCCTCAAATAAGAAAGATGAATGGGAATAGAGGCTCCAAGCATTTTCTATACATGAATCGCACCTTCTTCGGTCTTTTTAACCTCTTGCACGACCTAAAAGCAACGGTCGAAGTAAATAGTTTTAGGAAGTACATTCGGTAATTGTTTTGCAATAACTTTCTTTTAGCGTATCTTGATTTGTGATTTAAACCAACGCAATCACTACATTGCATATTCAATAATTGCTAAGTTTATTTGCAATACTAATCAGATTACAAAATGTATAATTCGAAAATAACAGGTCTCGGGTATTTTGTTCCCGAAAATGTGGTTACAAATGATGACCTATCCAAAGTAATGGATACTAATGATGCATGGATACAAGAGCGCACAGGAATTAAAGAACGACGATGGATTAAAGAAGGCGAGAATGATTCATCTGCAATAATGGGAGTGAAGGCTTCAGAAATGGCTATTGAACGTGCAGGAATAGATAAAGATGATATCGATTTTATTGTGTTTGCTACCATGACACCAGATTATTATTTTCCTGGTTGTGGTGTACAAATTCAAGATTTATTAGAATTAAAAAATGTTGGCGCTATTGATATAAGAAATCAGTGTTCAGGTTTTATTTACGGGCTATCGGTTGCAGATCAATTTATTAAAACTGGAATGTATAAAAATATTTTGGTTGTCGGTGCCGAATACCACTCTAATGGTCTAGATAAATCGACTAGAGGACGAGGTGTTACGGTTATTTTTGGTGATGGCGCAGGAGCATGTATTGTATCACAAGAAGAAGACAACTCAAAAGGGATTTTATCTACTCATTTACATAGTGAAGGTAAATATGCTGATAAATTAATTGTTGAAGCACCAAGCATTAGGCACTGGGTGCCAGAAATAATGGAAGCTGGTGGCAAGGATTTATCGTATTTTCCATATATGGATGGTACGTTTGTATTTAAACATGCTGTAGTTCGTTTTAGTGAAGTCATTATGGAAGGTTTGATGGCCAATGGGTTGACAAATAAGGATATTGATTTACTGATACCGCACCAGGCCAATTTGAGGATTTCGCAATTTGTACAGAAGAAGTTTGGCTTAAGCGATGACCAGATTTTCAATAACATCATGAATTATGGTAATACCACGGCCGCTTCAATACCCATTGCACTGACCGAAGCTTGGGAACAAGGAAAAGTTAAAGAGGGTGACCTATTGGTGCTTGCTGCATTTGGAAGCGGATTCACCTGGGGTAGTGTCATGATTAGATGGTAGCTTGGTGATTTTTAACAAAAATAAAACCCTGACGAAATTCGTCAGGGTTTCTTAATTAGCAATGTTTTGGTCAGGACCAACCAACCATCATCCAAACCAATCTTGCCAATTAATCCTTAAAGTATTCCACCTCCACCTTGTTTGGTGTTGCTGTCCCTTCTTTTTCTTTTGGCCGCCCTGTTTTTCCCACTTCCAAATCTATAGGAGAGTCCTGCATAAACAGATTGGCTTTCCCAATTAAAACGGCCATTTTGTTCAAAAGGCCTCTGTCCGTCAAAGGAAAAACGCATGGTATTGAACACATCATTGAAATTTAAACTAATTGTACCCTTACCTTGTGCGAAGCTATATCGCGCACCAGCATTCACGAAGTACATGGGTTTGATCTTAAATTGTAAAGATTGGTTCTCCCCTCTATAGAAGCCAAATAACTGTAGTGATAATTTTTTGGTAGCAGTAAAACTATTATTCATTCGAAAGTTCCATGCCTTATTTTCTACTTCGACTTCTTCTACTACTATATCGTCTATGGTGGCCGAGGAATTATCGGTCAATAAGCTTTCGGTGATGCCACGTTGCGTTTGCGAATAGAGATCAAAACTTCCATTGATGCTCCACCATTTTGTGGGTTTATAATTACCTGAAATTTCTAGACCGTAAGCAGCGGTATTGTCAAAATTATCATAGGTCAAAATCAATTTGTTCAAATCCAGTCGATCCACATAGACCGCCCTGCTGATCTCATCTTTGATGGTTCTATAGAAAACACCGGAGGTGATACTTCCATTTTTCAATCTTCTCGTATAGTTAACTTCATATGAGTTGGTGAATTGTGGTATAAGACTGGGATTTCCTAGGGATGATATTAATGGGGTAGACCATTCCCTGATGGGATTCACCTGTTGCAATCCAGGTCTATCTACACGTCTACTTACACTCAATTGAAATTGGTTTTTTTCTGTGGGCGAATACGTAAGGAAACCCGACGGGTACAACTCAGTGTATTTGTCTGTAAATGCCTTAATATTATTTGTATCTGCCTTAACTTCTACATC
>CAZHJO010000275.1:0-4643 GCA_964532755.1 uncultured Maribacter sp.
GATAATAGGGTTTCGTATATGGATACTTTTATCAATGGCTTTTAAAGTTCTTAAAAACGATTTGATATTGACGGAAAAAAGAGAACAACTACGGGCGGTACGGCCCTGCCTGCCATGCCATAGGAAGGTAAACCGGTAGGCTGGAATTCACACACTGCTTCATAGAAGTCATGTTTAGCAGGGCGATATGAGGTATATGCAATTGAGAATACTATGATTAAACAAAATCTATATGTTTTACTTCTAACATTAATTATTACCTCTTGTGCTAAAAAGAATGAGTTAAGACCAAACATTATATTGATAATGGGTGATGATATTGGGATTTCCGATATTGGATCTTATGGTGGAGAAATTGAAACCCCTAATCTTGACCAATTGGCTACTGAAGGTTTGCGTTTTACGACATTTTACAATATGGCTAAATGCAATCCTACGAGATCTTCACTTCTCACTGGCTTGTATAAAGGTGGAAATGGAGCTGTACATTTGGCCAACTTGACAAAGAAAGCAGGCTATTTTAATATCATGAGTGGTAAGGAACACTTTGATTCCTGGGTACCTTCATATTGTAAGGCGGAAAATGTATTTGACCATTCATTTTATTTTTGGGCAACAACGGAATACTTCTTACCCCCATCGGGTGAATTCGAACGTCCTTTTTTTCTTGAAGGGAGGGAACTAAATTCCAAAGAAATAGAATTTGAGAAATCCCCCATGTACAAAACTGATTTTATCACGGACTATGCTTTGAGATGGCTGGATGAAGCATTTGAAGAAAAAGATCCCTTTTTTCTTTACCTACCTTATCACGCGGCGCATTATCCACTTCAAGCCCGACCGGAGGATATTAAGAAATACAGAGGTTTATATTTAAGAGGTTGGGATGAAATCCGTCAGGAGCGTTTTACGAGAATGCAAAAATTAGGTGTACTTCCCAAGTCTGCAAAGCTGAGTCCACCGGAAGATAACTTGAATAAATTTCGAGGACCTTTGATACCCGATTATACAGATTATTACCCCTGGGATAGTTTATCTAAATCCCAAAAAGATTCTTTGGATCTTGAGATGGCCGTGTATGCTGCCATCATTGACCGAATGGATCAAAACATCGGGCGTGTTTTGAAAAAACTTGAAGAACATGGGAAACTGGAAAATACGTTGATCATGTATTTGAATGATAATGGATCATGTCCGTTTTATTCAAATAAGATTCCGGATGTTCAGCCAGGTCCTGCCAACTCTTACTGGAGTTTACGATCTACATGGGCCAACTTAGGAAACACGCCTTATCGGCAATACAAGCAATGTGGTCATGAAGGAGGAAGTCATACACCTTTCATCGCTTACTGGCCAGGAAAAATAGCACCAAATACAATTACTCATCAGCCAGGGCATGTAGTAGACATTGCACCTACTTTCTTGGAAATACTAAATTTGCAATATCCAGATTCCATATTGGGGCATGCTACGCTACCTCTCGATGGAAGTTCGCTAGTTCCAGTTTTTATGGGTGAGAAGCGTAAAGAACCAGACTATTTCTTATCAGGATTAGAAAAATTCAGAATGTTCAGAAGTGGTGATTACAAAATAGTTAGACTCAATGGAGAGGGATGGGAGCTATACAATATTATCGACGATCCCACTGAACTTGTAAACCTAGCTGATTCATTACCGGATAAGGTTATTGAATTATCAAAGCAGTATTCCGGTATACAAACGCTATCAACATTCAACACCCCATAATAAAGTATAAAATGTATTAAAACTAATTTTGTCGAGACCATTGTAGTAAATAACCGAATAGAACATTATTTATATGATACCCTATCGAATTTTATTGGGACTGCTCACTTTTATAGTGGTAATTACTTTTTCGAGCTGCGATAGGGGCCTCAATGATCAGAACGCTGCAGATGTTGTGATTTATGGAGGCACTTCAGCGGGTGTAGCTGCCGCTATCCAAACGGCGAGACTTGGCAAATCGGTAATTGTAATAGAACCGACTAACCGTCTAGGTGGCCTCACCACAGGGGGACTTGGGCAAACAGATATTGGCAATAAGCATGTTGTAGGTGGCATTGCCCGTGAGTTTTATGAAGGCATCAAAATACATTATGACGATTCGACCAATTGGGTCTGGCAAACCAAATTAGACTATGTAGATGGTGGTCAAACACGTACTGGTATGTATGAAGATGCAATGTGGACATTTGAACCCTCTGCCGCACTGAAAGTAGTGCATCAAATGACCAAAAATTTAGACATACGATTTGTCCATAGCCAAAGGCTTAACAGAAAAACGGGTGTTAAGAAAGCGGGTAATTCCATTAACGCTATTGCAATGGAATCTGGTGCTACCTATTATGGAAAGATGTTTATCGACGCGACCTATGAGGGTGATCTAATGGCCACTGCAGGAGTTTCATATACGGTGGGAAGAGAGTCCAACTCACAGTATGGAGAATCACTAAACGGTATTCAGGCCCGGGCCTACGGAAAAACCCTTTTGGGTAAAGCGTCAAATAACAGCGTTCATCATAATTTCATTGAAGGCGTTGATCCCTATTTTGTCAAAGGTGATCCAGCAAGTGGGCTTCTACCCTTTATCGCTGAAGGTGGGCCAGGTATTGAGGGAAATGGTGATAAAGGAATTCAGGCGTATTGTTTTAGAATGACCCTCACGGACCATCCCGAAAATAGAATTCCTTTCAAAAAACCAGACAATTACCAAGAGTTGAACTATGAGTTGCTTTTCCGTAATTATGAAGCAGCCCAAGGACCGATAGAAGCGATGTATGCTTATGGTGATCCACTTGTGCCTTGGATCAACTCAGCAATGCCCAACCGAAAAACAGATACCAATAATCAAAAGGGTTTTTCAAGCGATTTTATTGGCCAAAACTGGGACTACCCCGAAGCATCCTACGAAGAACGAAAAAGAATCGAAAACCGTCATCGGGAATATCAACAGGGATTAATGTGGACCCTCGCCTATCATCCGCGCATTCCTGAAAAAGTAAGGGAAAAAGTATCGCAATGGGGAACATGCAAAGATGAATATGAACGCGAAGATGGCTGGCAGCAGCAACTGTACATAAGGGAAGCTCGCCGTATGATAGGCAATTATGTCATGACCCAGAAAAACTGCGAACGCATTGAAACAGTTACTGATCCCATTGGTATGGCGGCTTATGGGATGGATTCCCATCACATAAAACGTTATGTAAATGCAATGGGATACGCAGCCAATGAAGGCAATGTCGAAGCTCATGTCAATGCCCCGTTTCCAATAAGTTATCACTCCATTGTTCCTAAAAAGGAAGAATGTTCTAATTTAATTGTCCCCGTATGTCTTAGTGCATCACATATAGCATTTGGGTCAATTCGCATGGAACCGGTATTTATGATTCTTGGTCAAAGTGCAGCTATTATAGCTTGCATGGGAATTGAAGAAGGAAGAGCGGTTCAAGATTTGGAATACGAGCAATTAGAAAAAGCGTTGATCGGTCAAGGGCAAATATTGGAGTAAGCGTTGTGCAAAATATACAAAATCAATTCAATGGGTTTAAAAGATAAGATTAGAGCAATGATCAGTAAGTTCGGACTACTGAACAAGGAAGAAATTGAAATACTTGTTGAAAAAAGCATTGTCGATGAATTTAAAAAAGGTACACTTTTACTGAAAGAGGGGCAAATTCCAACAAAGTGTTATATGGTAGTAGAAGGTTGTGTTCGAGAATATCTTATAAAAGACGGAGAGGAAATATCAACAGCCTTCTTTATGGAAGGTGAAACCTTTACCCCGCATTCCCCCGACAGCAAACCCTCAGAACATTATTGGGAATGTGTAGAAGATTGCATTTTAACCATAAGCAACAAGAGCTTTGAAGAAGAGATACGTGCATTGCTGCCTAGACTTGATGCTGTTTTCCAAAACATAGCTATCGAGAAAATAAACAAGGCTAAAGAGGAATGGAGTCAATTTGTCTCTTCTTCGCCAGAAGAACGGTATCTAAATTTGCTTGAAACAAGGCCTCACCTGCTACATAGAGTTCCCCATCACCAGATTGCAAGTTATCTTGGTATGAAACCACAATCATTGAGTAGAATTCGTAAAAGAATCCTGGATCAGAAATAGGGATTGACGAATAGGTTCAACTGCATCAATTTCATTTTTTAACGAAAAAGTTGGATATAAAAGATTCCGGATGAGAATTTATCATCTTCCGTAATCGACTTCGCTGGACTGTATACCATCATAGAACCCACAAATTCCTCACCTTGACAATATCCTTTCCATTGCTTCATGCACCTAATTTAATTGAGTGACACCAAAAAATACAGCTCATTAACTTAAGTGAATGCATAAAAAATTCATTACTCCTAATATTGCAGCGCAAATACCAGCAAATAGAATAATTACGAAATAAACAGAAAAGATGAAAAGTAGTCCCATCATTTGGCAAATAGCTTCTTTGGTGATTTTACTCGGCGGAAACTTGGGGTTATCACAGACTTTACTAAAGGAAAATAGACTACCAATACGTCTAACTTCAGGTGATTTTGTTTGGATCGAATCGAACAAAAATATCGATATTCGAAAACAAGGAGGAGTTGGTTTTTTCTATCCTTATGATCTT
>CAZHJO010000276.1:0-4632 GCA_964532755.1 uncultured Maribacter sp.
ATCCCGAAAATAGAGCATTACGCGCATATTGCGTGGCCGTGGGAAGTATGCTTATATAGGATTCTTCCTTGGTCTTTTTGTAAAATGAATTAACCGTTTCCTCAAAGGCAAACCACTGGTCATACCTTAAATTATCTATAACCACCAAGAGGGTGGGAGTATCAATGATTTCTGGTTTGATCCACTTCTTAAATAAATTGTGGGACATAACCGGGCTGTCGTGGCCACTGAACCAATCTTCGTAATTCTTCTCCACGAATTTTCCAAATTGGTTGTTAGCTTCGGTTTTTTGCGATTCCAAAATCTCGAACATACTACTATCTTCTATATCCTCCAGGCGTAACTCCCAATAAATCAATTTCTTATAAAGCTCCATCCATGCTTCAAAAGAATTCACCATGGATAAATCCATCGCTATTTTTCGAAACTCCTGCTGATAATTAGCTGTTGTTCGTTCCGAGACCAATCGAGAATGATCTAGGTTCTTTTTGAGGGACAACAAAATTTGGTTCGGATTAACAGGCTTGATCAAGTAATCGGCGATCTTGGATCCAATAGCCTCCTCCATAATAAGTTCCTCCTCACTTTTGGTGATCATAACCACTGGAATCGAAGAATTTATTACTTTGATCTCGTTCAAGGTTTCCAGGCCAGATAAACCTGGCATATTTTCGTCGAGGAAAATGATGTCGACCGATATCTTTTGTATTTCTTCGAGTGCTTCCTGCCCACTTTTACAAGTAACAACCTCGTAATTTTTCCCTTCCAGAAAAAGAATATGTGGTTTTAATAGATCAACCTCATCATCGACCCAAAGGATTGTTATCTTGTTCATTATAGTGAAACTGTATTTAATCAAAGATTACAACACGCAAATGATAAGCGAAACCAAGCCAAGCCTGACATTACGGCCAGGATCTCATCCCAATTGCATAACTTTGATTTTTATATTATAAAAAGCCATTTTGACAAATTCAAACAAGCTCAAGATTTTCAATGATCCAATTTACGGATTTATTAGAATTCCCAGTACCCTAATTTTTAACTTGATTGCGGATCCTTACTTTCAAAGGTTACGTAGAATTTCTCAAATGGGCCTGTCGTATTTAGTTTATCCGGGAGCACACCATACGCGTTTTCATCATGCGTTGGGCAGTATGCATTTAATGCACCAAGCGATTCAAGTACTTCGTTTTAAGAAGGTTGAGATAACCCACGAGGAGGAGGAGGGATTATTAATCGCCATTCTTTTGCATGATATTGGTCACGGTCCTTTTTCCCATGCTATGGAAAATAGCATTGTAGAGGGCATTTCCCATGAGCAGATATCCCTCTTGTTTATGCAAGAACTCAACAACAGGTTTAACGGAAGTTTAACGCTTGCCATCGAAATATTTCAGGGCAAATGCCCCAAAAAGTTTTTAAATCAACTTATTTCCAGTCAACTTGATATGGATCGAATGGATTATTTGAAGCGGGATAGTTTTTATACAGGTGTCGCCGAAGGGGGTATTAATGCGGAGCGTTTGATCACTATGTTGAATGTTGTTAACAATGAACTGGTAGTAGAAGAAAAAGGAATCTATTCAGTCGAGAAATTCCTGATGGCCAGGCGCTTCATGTATTGGCAAGTGTATTTGCATAAGACAGGATTGGTTGCTGAACAATTGTTGATTCGTATCTTAAAACGGGCACGTGAGCTTGTGGTCAAAGGTGTTCCAGTGCACTGCAGTGAGACCCTTTTGTTCTTCATGGAAAGCAATATTAAAAAACAGGATTTCAACCTTGAAATACTTGATAGGTTTGCACAACTTGACGATATAGATATTCTTGCAGCAATGAAGAAATGGCAGTTTCACAACGATTTCGTGCTTTCGAAATTATGTAAAATGATAATTCATCGTAAGTTGCTGACCATCAAAATGAAGAATAAGCCAATTGATGGTGCTATTCTTGATGAGCAATTCAACGCTTTCAAAAAACTTCATGATCTTTCCGATATGGAAACCGAGTATTTCGTTTTTAAAGGGAAGATAGAGAACAGAGCTTATAATCTTGAAAAACAGAATATTAATATTCTTAGAAAGGACGGCAAATTAAAGGATGTGGCCAAGGCATCGGACCACTTGAATTTAAAGGCATTATCTAAAAAGGTTACCAAATATTATATCTGTTATCCGAAAGAATCTGTTTAACTATTTTTCTTACTTTTGTGCCCATGGTATTTACAGCAGGTCAAATTGCGGGCATTTTGGAGGGCGAAGTCGATGGAAATCCAGAGATTGCTGTTCATAAGCTTGCCAAAATAGAAGAGGGGGAAAGTGGGTCTTTGACATTTTTGGCCAATCCTAAATATACCTCCCATATCTATACCACGAAAGCTTCGGTTACCATTGTAAATAAGGATTTTGTTCCTGACCAGGACATAACCACTACAATGATAAAAGTAGATGATGCTTACGAATCATTTTCAAAATTGTTGGAATATTATAATCAGGTCAAGAACAATAAAGTAGGTATAGAATCTCCTGTTTTCACTGCGGATGATGCCACCTATGGTGAAAATTTTTACCTGGGAGCATTTTCGTACTTGGGAAATAATGTGGCCATAGGAAATAATGTAAAGATCTATCCTAATGTATATATTGGGGATAATGTGAGAATAGATGATAATGTCATCATTTTTGCTGGAGCCAAAATATATTCTGAAACGGTGATAGGTCAAAACTGTGTAATTCATAGTGGGGCTATAATCGGAGCAGATGGGTTTGGTTATACTCCGAACAAGGAAGGTGAATTCACTAGGGTACCACAGACCGGTAATGTTGTTTTAGAAGAGAATGTCGATATAGGTGCAGGTACTACTATTGATAGAGCTACCTTGGGATCTACGATTTTACGCAAAGGGGTAAAGCTCGACAACCAAATACAGATTGCGCATAATGTCGAGATTGATGAACACACGGTCATCGCTGCCCAAACCGGTATCGCGGGATCTACCAAAATAGGGAAAAGGTGTATGGTTGGTGGTCAGGTTGGAATAGTAGGTCACGTTACCATCGGTGATAATGTGAAAATACAGGCACAATCGGGGATAACCAGGAACATTAAGGATAATGAAGTTATACAGGGATCACCAGCAATGAATTATGGTGATTTTAATAAGTCTTATGTTCATTTTAGGAACTTGCCCAAGGTTGTAAATAGAATTGACGAACTGGAAAAAAAGACTGACGGTGATCAAAACAACAAATAAACAAAGGACCATTGCAAAGCAAATTACACTCAAGGGAGTGGGTTTGCACACAGGTGAAAATGTAACCCTTAGATTTACCCCAGCGCCGGAAAATCATGGATATGCTTTTAAACGTGTTGATTTAGAGGGTGCACCCATAATTGAAGCTGATGCAAATTATGTCGTGAATACGCAACGTGGAACCAATTTAGAGAAGCGCGGTGTGAAAATCCAAACCTCTGAGCATGTTTTAGCTGCTTTAGTCGGTTTGGAAATTGATAACATTCTAATTGAATTGGATTCCCCAGAACCGCCGATAATGGACGGATCTTCAAAGTTTTTTGTTGAAGCTTTGGAGAAAGCCGGTATCGTTGAACAAGAGGCAGAACGTGAAGAATACATAGTCAAGGATGTTATTTCTTATAGGGATGAAGCTACAGGGAGTGAACTAACGGTAATCCCGGCCGATACGTACCAAATTACCTCGATGGTAGATTTTGGTACAAAGGTCTTAGGCACGCAAAATGCAACATTAGAGCGCATATCGGACTTTAAAACTGAGATTGCCGATGCCCGGACATTCAGTTTTTTGCATGAGCTGGAAATGTTGTTGGAGAATGGATTGATTCAAGGTGGCGATTTGAACAATGCCATCGTTTATGTCGATAAAGAGATTTCAGAGGAAACCATGGTAAAACTGGAGAAGGCTTTTAATAAAAAGAAGCTTTCCGTGAAACCAAACGGAATCCTCGATAATTTAACTTTGCATCAGCCCAATGAGGCTGCAAGACATAAGCTATTGGATGTCGTTGGTGATTTGGCTTTGGCGGGTACGCGCATCAGAGGAAAAGTCATTGCCAACAAACCAGGTCATTTTGTAAATACCCAGTTTGCGAAGAAATTGGCGAAGATCATTAAAATGGAAAAACGTAATAATATTCCTAAATATGATTTGAACCAACCGCCATTGATGGATATTCATCAAATTATGGCGATGTTGCCACATAGACCACCATTTTTGTTGATCGATAGGATATTGGAACTTACGGATAATCATGTGGTGGGAATGAAGAATGTTACAATGAACGAACCATTCTTTGTTGGGCATTTCCCAGGAGCACCGGTAATGCCAGGGGTACTACAGGTAGAGGCGATGGCGCAGACGGGAGGGATATTGGTATTGAGTACCGTTCCAGATCCTGAGAATTACCTAACATTATTCATGAAGATCGATAAGGTGAAGTTTAAGCAGAAGGTTTTACCGGGAGATACCTTGATTTTCCATTGCAGTCTTATCTCCCCGATCCGAAGGGGAATATGTCATATGCAAGCCTATGCATATGCCAACGATAAATTGGTATGTGAAGCTGAAATGATGGCCCAAATTGTAAAAAAGA
>CAZHJO010000277.1:0-4615 GCA_964532755.1 uncultured Maribacter sp.
TCCTACGTACGGCGGATGCTGCCAATTTAGATGCTGTTTTGATTGCCAATCCCAAGGGAGACCTCTATAATCCAAATGTAATTCGCTCAAGTGTGGGTTGTATTTTCACCAATAAGGTTGGGGTTGGAAGTACATCTGATATTATCGATTTTCTAAAAAACAAGAACATAAACATCTATTGTGCGGCCCTTTCCGCTTCGGAAAAATATACCACTGTTAACTTTTCAAAGGCCTCTGCCATTGTTGTCGGTACGGAATCGCATGGACTGTCCGGCGAATGGATGGATGCCTCCACTAAAAACATCATTATCCCCATGGAAGGTGAAATAGACTCTATGAATGTCTCAGTATCGGCTGCAATACTTATATTTGAAGCAAAACGCCAAAGGTCGATTTAAGTACATGAACCACCTTAACCAAATTATACCAAAATCTAATAATGACGCATACCACCTTGTTTTATATTATCATCGCAATCTTGGTGATTGAATTTGTAATCGAAACCACACTGGATTATTTGAACTCAAAACGTTACAAAGACCCAGTGCCAAATGAATTGCAGGATGTTTTTGATGCTGAAGAATACCAAAAATCCCAGAATTACAAAAAGACCAATTACAAGTTTGGGCTTTTAACCTCCGGTTTTTCGTTACTGCTTACCTTGGGATTTCTCTTTTTTGGAGGATTCGAATGGCTCGATAACATCGCTCGCAGTGTTTCAGACAATACCATTGTTATAGCGCTTGTTTTCTTTGCAATTATCATGATTGGAAGTGACCTTTTAACAACTCCTTTTGGCTATTACAAGACCTTTGTCATCGAGGAAAAATTTGGTTTTAACAAGACCACAAAAACTACTTTTTTTCTAGACAAAATTAAGGGGTATTTAATGTTGGCTATTATCGGGGGAGGTATTACTGCTTTGATAATCTGGTTTTTTGAATGGGCAGGTACGCATTTTTGGATTTATGCTTGGGCAGTTGTAGCTATCTTCACCCTGTTCATGAATCTATTCTACAGCAAATTGATAGTGCCCTTGTTCAATAAACAAAATCCGTTGGAAGAAGGAACTCTTAAGAGTAAGATAGAATCCTATGCCCATAACGTTGGGTTTGAACTCAAGAATATTTTCGTAATCGATGGTTCTAAAAGATCAACGAAAGCAAATGCCTATTTTTCGGGTTTTGGCAAAGAAAAAAGAGTAACACTCTATGACACTTTGATCACTGATTTGGAAGAAGATGAAATCGTTGCCGTATTGGCCCATGAAGTTGGACATTATAAGCGAAATCATATAGTTTTCAATATTGTAACATCAATCTTAATTACCGGCTTCACATTGTTTCTTTTATCCTTGTTTATCAATAATCCGGAAGTTTCAAAAGCAATAGGCGTTTCGAAGCCTAGCTTCCATGCCGCCCTGATCGGTTTCGGAATACTTTACAGTCCCATTTCTGAATTAACAGGATTGGTCATGAATTATCTATCCAGAAAATTTGAATATCAAGCAGACGATTTTGCAAAAAATACCTTTGCGGCAAAGCCGTTAATAACATCACTCAAGAAACTTTCAAAGAATAGCTTGAGTAACCTTACTCCTCATCCTGCTTACGTTTTCATGCATTACTCACACCCGCCATTAATAGCTCGAGTCAAGAATTTAAAGGCATAATTTTTGTTGTGTAATGCTATGGATTGTGGTAATTTTATTAAAGTATGACCCAAGCAGCGATAGAAAAAGAAAATAAGGAAATTGCAAAGCAGTACAAAAAGTTACTTCAAATAAGCTATCAATCTTTATCAGATGATGACAAAGCGCTTATTCGTCAAGCCTTTGAAATTGCCGTTGATGCCCATAAAGACCAAAGGAGGAAATCTGGGGAAGCCTATATTTTTCATCCCATCGCCGTTGCAAAGATTGTTGCCTCGGAAATAGGCCTGGATGCGGTATCGATTGCCTCTGCCCTACTGCATGATGTGGTTGAGGATACCGATTATACGCTCGATGACATTGAACGCATGTTCGGTGAGGCAGTGGCCCGTATTGTTGACGGACTTACGAAAATAGCCCATCTTAAGAAGGACAAGAACATATCGCAACAGGCGGAGAACTTCCGCAAAATGTTGCTCACCCTTCACGATGATGTTCGGGTTATCATAATCAAGATTGCCGATCGTTACCATAATATGCTTACCCTTGATGCCATGCCTGAACACAAACAGGTGAAAATGGCATCTGAAACGCTATACATATATGCTCCCCTAGCACATCGTATTGGCCTGTATAATATTAAAACCGAACTCGAAGATCTTAGTTTAAAATATACGGAACCAGAGGTATATCAGGATATTGCCAGTAAGATTGAGGAAACTAAAGAAGAACAGCAAGCCTATATAGATGATTTTTCCAAAGTAATCCATGATTCCTTGGAAAAGGAAGGATTGAACTACAGTATTAAAGGTAGAATGAAATCCATTTTCTCTATCAGAAAGAAAATGAATGTCCAAAATGTTTCTTTTGAACAGATTTATGACAAATTTGCCATTAGAATCATGTACAAATCAGACAAGTCCAATGAGAAATTCCTCGCTTGGAAAATCTACTCCATTGTAACGGATCACTTTACCCCCAATCCTGTTCGTTTACGTGATTGGATATCTTCCCCTAAATCAACGGGATATGAGGCTTTGCATATTACTGTGATGGGGCCCAAGGGCAAATGGGTCGAAGTCCAAATTCGAAGTGAGAGAATGCATGAAATTGCTGAGAAGGGCTACGCCGCCCACTTTAAATACAAACATGGGGCCCAAAAAGAAAAAGGTATAGAAGTTTGGTTGAACAAGTTACAGGAAGCACTGGAAAATTCGAATACAAGCGCAGTGGATTTTGTTGAGGAATTCAAGCTGAACCTTTACTCTAAGGAAATATTTGTATTTACACCGCTGGGGGAACTAAAATCCCTACCTAAAGGGGCGACACCTCTTGATTTTGCGTTCAATATCCACACTGAGGTGGGTATGCATACGCGAGGAGCCAAGGTAAATGGCAAGTTGGTGCCGCTTAACACTACATTGAAAAGTGGTGATCAAGTAGAAATAATTACCTCAGCACAGGCCAAACCCAACCAAAATTGGTTGGATTACGCCACTACGGCTAGGGCTAGGGCAAAGATCAAGTCATCGCTTCGTGAAGAAAAGAAAACGATTGCCAAAGATGGGAAGGAGATTTTACGCAGAAAACTTAAATCCCAGAAAATAAACCTCAATGAGGATACCATCAACAAAATGGTCATCTTTTTTAAACTGAAGACCAGTCTAGATTTGTTTTATCGCGTAGGTATCGGGGCAATTGATAATCAAAAAATCAAGGACTTTGCTTCTTCGTACAACAATGCATTTATTAGTTTCTTTAAAAGAAATATAAGAAGAACCCCTATTCCGGAAGGCATTGATAAAGAGGAAATTACCTCTAAATATGATATGCTTGTCTTTGGTAAGGAAGAGGAAAAACTGGACTATAAACTCTCTAAATGTTGCAACCCTATACCTGGGGATGCCGTTTTTGGGTTCATAAGTGTCAATGAGGGAATTAAGGTGCATAAAAAAAACTGTCCTAATGCTATCTCGCTTCAATCAAATTATGCCTATAGAATAATTAGTGCCAAGTGGATCGATTCTACACAGGAAGAGTTCAGATCCGAAATTCAACTCACGGGAATCGACAATATTGGGTTAATAAGTGCAATTACCGAGGTCATAACTACATATATGAATGTGAATATGCGAAACTTGAATTTCAGTACGGATGTAGGGACGTTCACTGGAAGGATAACCGTTGTTGTCAAAAACAATAATATACTAAAGAAATTGATTGAAAACCTAAAGCAGATCAATGGTATTGATAAAGTGACCAGAGTTTAGTATTTGAATCAATTTTTATTAAATTTTAGCTGTACATTTGCATATTAATGCAGTACTTATTGTTATGGCTCCTAACAAGAACCAAGAAATTGTAAAAAACGTCTTTACTACCTTTTTAGAAGAAAAAGGGCACAGAAAAACACCCGAGCGTTACGCCATATTACAAGAGATTTATGCAAGTGATGATCATTTTGATATAGAGTCGCTCTATATCAATATGAAAAACAAGAATTATAGGGTAAGTCGAGCCACACTTTACAATACCATAGAACTTTTATTGGAATGCAAATTAGTACGCAAACACCAGTTTGGAAAAAACCAGGCACAGTACGAGAAATCCTATTTTGATCGACAACATGATCACGTGATCCTTACCGATACCGGCGAGGTTATGGAATTCTGTGACCCTAGAATACAATCAATTAAAAAGACCATAGAAGAGGTGTTTGATATTAAGATCAATACCCATTCATTATATTTTTATGGTACTAAGAACAAGGAAAAGAATACAAACAACTAACCAAACTTATCAATGGCAGTAGATTTATTGTTGGGACTACAATGGGGAGACGAAGGAAAAGGAAAAATCGTCGACGTACTCACTAAAAACTATGATATTATAGCACGTTTTCAAGGAGGTCCCAATGCAGGACATACCTTGGAATTTGATGGTATCAAACATGTATTGCATACC
>CAZHJO010000278.1:0-4596 GCA_964532755.1 uncultured Maribacter sp.
AAACAAGGCCGATATTTTATCCTCATCAAAATCAAAGTAGGTGGCCTCCCAATTATTAAGTAATGTTAGTCGCTCACCTTCCCCGTCCAATACCCTATATTTCCTGGCCCACTGATGCAGATTACGACTGGCTTCACCAGTGCCATTATTTGACATGGCATAGATTAAAGAAGGGGTTTTGAAAATTTTATTTTTTGAAAGGGAATACTCGGAAGCAAAAGGATTTATTCCTGCAATGAAACGTAGATTATCATAGGAATCAACTTCAAATTCCAATTTAAAATTTCCGCTCCATGCCAGCTGGCCCAGTATTACCTTACCTTCTTTTTCAGAAGCGGGCTTGCCAAGTGACAAAATAAAATTCGGTGATTGTAAAAGCATGGCCCTTGCCCCCAATTTGGAATCCACTGTTTTAATGCCTCTTGTTAGCTTCGATTCATTGGGCTGCATCTCTTTTGCCCATTGATTATGATAGGTGGTCAAATAAAAATCGGTATCGGTGAAGTATAAATTGGCAGAACTGTATTTATGTAGGCTTACATTCTTTTTTTCATTGTGCTTGATTTCCGCCCATTGCTCTATCACATTTTCCTTGCTAAAGACCTTATAAAATAAAGTAACCTGGAAAGGATACACCGGATCTTTTAACAAGATACTGGTAAGTGTGATATTGTCTTCCAGGAATTTGGTGTCATGACCTACATAACGCAGGTCCAAAGAAGTATTTCCATCGGCATGGGTCACTTGAATTGCAGGTTCGGATAAATTCCATGTTCCTGAAGGTGTATATGCAGCATTGCCAATACCGATATTATTATCCTTGAAATGGAACATATCGGAGACGGAGGTATACTCATCCGTAGTAACAAGTGACTCCCCAAAATACACCATTTTTAGGAGCTTGTCTTCATCGGTTTGCAATAAGATCGTAAACACATCTGAACTTATCGGAATTATGACCTTTTGGGCATATGAACTGGTAAGGGAGAGGAACAAGGTAAGTACCAATAAGCGCTTAATGGATAAGTGAAGACATCTTTGTTTTTTGATTATGTTCATAAAATTAATTTTTGGAGGTAAAGTAAAACGGAATTGTCCATTCTGAACTATTTCCTTTGGCATATATTTTCTTAATAACCAAGCTATTGATGCCCTTCTTTTGATTGGTGATATCAATATAACCTATAACTCCAGATTGATGCGTAATAGGATGTTCATACCTTAAGTAATCTACTTTTTTTTCAACCCCATTCAAATAAACCAAATTGTATTTCTGGTAGCAGTTTAGTAAATGTGCCCTTTCATCTTTATCTTGTTCTGTGTTCGATTTCTTGGTATTCCCTATGAATGAACCACAAATATTTTGACGCATTCTTTCTTCATGACTGAAAATAGGTATGAATACTTTAAGAATATTAGATTCAACCTTGTCGGAATCAATTTCAGGATTCAATAAAAAAGTGTTGTGCTCATTTTCTATTTTGTAAAAACTAGAATAGGATTTAGTTTCATCAAAAAAGGAATCACGTTTAACCAAATAGGGAATATTCGTATTTGTCATCTGATATATCGAAACCAACATTCCCGAAAATAAGAATAGAAGAATAAGGTATATCAGTGATTTCTTCTTTTTAAAATTAGATCCAAAAATCATCGATACCTGTAAAATGGATTTGTAAAGGGGGCCATACATAATAATCGAAACAAATCGGACAATTTTAAAATTCCATATTTGAAGTTTTTTCTTTTCCCTATTTGATTTTAGGTTTGATATTATAGTAATCACCATTTGGACGAATAGACTGATTATTATAAAAATGACTGGAATCAATAGAATATATGCGTGAACATAATCAGAAAGTAAATTAAAAATCAATAAATATATACTTGCAACTAGTCCCAAATACATATATATGAGCAAAAAAGTAAATGCTGCAGAAAAAATTACACTGCAAAGTTCATCTACCTTTTGAATGGAGTCTTTTAACTTAGGAAGTATTGAAAGTATTTTTTCTGTGTAAATTTTAGAATAGGCACTATCCTTAATGCTATAGTCTGGAAATACGGAATTTAGGCCAACAAGGCCTATCCAGTATGCCCGTAGAAAAAAATGGATAACGAACATGGAAATTAGGATACTTATTGCTAAAAGACCGAAGTAAACAATAAAATAACCGATCATGTACTGGTTAGGATTCAACACATCAATAAACTTATTTGTCGACCAATTAATTAAATCGAACATTTGAAAAGTTCCAAAAATAGCGATAGTTGCAACCAGTAGTTCCGCTTCCCAACTTTCCTCTTTTAATTTTTGTAACCAACTCTTGGATGTTTCAACTGACTGTGCTAGATCAATTTTATCATTATCCTCAATTCTTTTCTCCATTTAATTCAGTTTGATTAATTGCGACCCGCCTGTTAAAACCATTTTATTGTGTGGTAATCCCATATCTTAAATCTGGCAAGCCCTAAAACCATGGGCCACTATTCGATTTTGATTATGCTCTATTTTTGCATTTTAATGCACGAATTAAAGATAGGTAAGAATTGTTAACTTCAGGAATAGGATCAAGAGGAGTATTAAAAGAAATTACGATTATTGGTCATTCCGTAACTTCATTTCGATCCTACCTTTGGACCGCCATGAGGGAATGTACTTTAGCTATTTTTTAGCCTTTATGTTACCCGTTTTTCTTTTTCTTCTATAACGGTGCTGTACCAATTGATTGAAATAAACTTTGGATTCCAATAATTCCAATTCCAATTCATAAGGGAGTTCAGAGAATAATGGAGCGCCACCTCCCAATAGTACAGGGAAGACGGTTATTATCATCTCGTCGATCAGATCTTCCTTTAAAAAATTCTGAATGGTAATACCACCATCAATGTACAGACGGTCACATCCCTTTTTATAGATCTGTTCCAAAACTTCAGGCAGTGTCCCTTTGACCAAATGCGCTTTCCCCTTATGACTTTCAGGTATTTCATTTAAGGAGTTACTCAATACGAACACGGGCTTCTTATATGGCCAATCAACATTAAACCCAAGGACTGTTTCAAATGTATTGCGCCCCATCACAAGCGCGTCAACGTCCTTAGTGAACTTGTAATAGCCCATATCCTCATTTTCGGTAAATGGGATTGAATCAAGCCATGCAATCCCTCCATTTTTATCGGCGATATAACCATCTAAACTTGTTGCAATATAAACGCTATTCTTCTTTTCCTTATGTCGTTTCATTGATGTTCTTTGAATGCTCGCTCCTTACAACTTTAACCTTCGTTATGCGATCAATTTCATTTATGGTGAATTTTCTATTTATGCTCCTTAAGAGCGCAGTTCACCATCCAGTGAATGCCGAATCTATCAGTAAGCATCCCAAAATAGGCCCCCCAAAATGTTTTTTCCAAGGGCATTTTGATCGTGCCTCCTTCAGAAAGTGCATTAAACAGACGAGTGACCTCTTCGACCGTATCGGTATTTATTGAAATTGAAGAATTATTGCCCATTACAGTGGCTTTCCCAAATGCCACCGAAGAATCGCTCCCCATTAATATGGTTTCCTTACTAATGGGCAGGGATATATGCATTATCCGCTCCTTATCCGCCTCGGAAATCTCGAAATCGGGATTGGGAGGCATATCCTTGAACCTTCCCACATAGGGGAATTCCCCACCAAAGATAGACTTGTAGAAATGAAATGCTTCCTCGCAGCTACCGTTGAATGTTAAGTATGGATTGATTGTTGTCATGATGATAAGTTTTTAGCGATTAGTACTTTACAAAAAGTATTTTTTCATCGGCTGGAAGTAGTGCTCGTCCCAACCTTTTCTATAATGTTCCCCACTTTCAGGGACATTGGAATGAATAAGGGTCAATTCCGTTACTCCATCCTTTTCCTTTAGCAGTACCTCAATCTGGGAGTCAGTCTCGTTTTCCAAGAATTGCGAGGTCCGCCAAGATTGTACTATTCTTTTGTTCTCTTCAAGTACTAAATTCTTGCCATGAATATAGCCATCCCAGGCTGTAAAGTAGTCGCCGATCTTATTAGAAGCCGTTGCTTCGCCACCCGTCATTTTGGTATGTCCTTCACTACTCAACCAAGCGTTATAAATGTCCTTGGCAGGGGCATTCAATGTTGTTCTTAAGATGATTTCCATGGTGTAAAAATAAACTTACTTGTGCTTTGTGTGCATCATCCTTAGGATTGTAGGTATTCCTTAAGGTTTTGGCCGATAAAATATTCCCAGCCTTGTACGCAACTTGCCCTTTTAAATTCTGGAATGTCATTGGGGAAATCCTCGATTACATGAACATCGAGTCTTAATTTTACACATACCTGTCCTGGGATTAGCTCAAAGGTCACATCACCACTGCCAGGATATTCCAAATACTTCCAGTTGTAGGTTATCTTTTGCCGGGGTATCACCTGGGTAACTTCCCAAAGATGTGTGAATTTGCGATCCTCGACCTGGACCATGAATTGGGTCTTGAACCCAACTTCGGGTCTAAATTCCTCGAGTTGGTTAAAATACCATTTCCTCATCTCGCTGGGTTCTGTTATAGCACTCCATACCTTGGGTGTCGAGGTA
>CAZHJO010000279.1:0-4592 GCA_964532755.1 uncultured Maribacter sp.
CTGTTTGGAAACGTAAATTAATCGTCTCTTTTAAACTAGCTGGAGCAATTGCTGCAACTTGGGTTCGATAATCAGTAAGTCTCTTCATGAATTCCTTTCCATCTTTTGAAAGGTTATCTCCTTGAAACAACATTTGATCTAAGAAATCAGCATTGTCCATACGTTGATAATCCTTGGTATCTTCAAGACCTTGGGTCATTCCTGTTTTAATACCTTCAAGATAATCAAAGTACTCTTGGGACATTGATTTTATCTTCTGGGCATTCTGATACAGCTTTTCGTATTTGGCCGCATCTTCAGAAGCCTTGGTTTCAAGACTTCCCAAGAAAGCTTCATTACTTTCGGTCGTCTTTATATTAGAAGCTTCTAGCTTTTCATTCATGATACCGAATGCAGCTAAAACTTCTTTACTCATGTTTAAGGCCAACATCGCGATGAAGATCAAGTACATTAAGTTGATCATCTTCTGACGTGGTGATAATTTTCCTTGTGCCATGTTTTCTAATTAGATATTATTGATTAATTGATTTGGGTTGGACTAATACTCTAATTAGTTTCTGTTCATTGCGGTTAACATACCACCGTAAACTCCGTTCAATGAAGAAAGGTTAGTGGCCAAAGATTCCATTTGATCTTTAAGTGCACTTGCATTCTGCACTACTTCCTCGTTTACTGTAGCCTGCTTACTTGCACTCTCTAACTGTACTTTATACAAACTGTTCAAAGATTCCATTTGAGCAGCAGCATGAACCATTTCTTCAGAATACTTCTGAGTAGATTGCATAGCATCAGCCGTAGGGGCAAGACCTTTTGCAGCACCTTCGAAATTCTTTATACTGGAACCTAAGCTTTCCATAAGACTGGCATCAATTCCAGCTTCTTCTAAAAGGTTATCCAATTTCTTTGACAACGAAGTTTCAGCTTCTTTTAATTCTTCGAGTTCATTGTCTTTTCCATTAGACATACCACCATTTAACTCAGGATATACCAAAGACCAATCGAATTCATCTTCTACTGGTTCAAATGCACTAATAGCAAAAATAAGTGCTTCAGTGATAAGACCTACTGCTAATAATAACCCACCTGTTAGTGGACCAAATTCCCAGTGAAGGATCTTGAATAATGCACCAATAATAACTACAGATGCTCCAAGGCCATAGGCCATGTTAAATAATTTTTTTGTTGATTTTGACTGTGCCATAATTTTAAATTTAATTTTAGTTTATGTTAATAATAAGTATTTGGTTAAAATTTGATTGTCCCCGATTTTAATCGAGATGTATTTATGATTTAATATAATTCTATTATTGTGTTGAATCTTCTTCTCCCATATAATCCTGCACGGTTCTAAAACCTACATAACTTCTGGCAGAATCCGTATATTCGTAATCCCTCGTACTTACCTGTAAGAAGTAAGCAACATCTTTCCAAGAACCACCTCTGATCACTTTTCTTGCGTTACTACCGTCACCTCCATTAGGGTTCATGGTAGATACATAGTCGTAAGAACTTGGATCGTAACTGGAGTTTGTCCACTCAGAAACATTCCCGGCCATATTGTACAAGTTGAAATCATTTGGTTCGTAAGACTTGGCCTCTACGGTATATAATGCTTGATCGGCTGCATAGTCACCACGCTGTGGCTTAAAGTTTGCCATAAAGCAACCTGTGTCACTAATTACATAAGGGCCACCCCACGGATATGTTCCGCCTTCAATACCACCTCTTGCGGCATATTCCCATTCAGCTTCGGTAGGCAATCTGAATTTATTCACAAATTGCTTGCCTTTACTTTTTTGGTCATCGTTCTTATACTTGGTTCTCCAATTACAAAAAGCCTGGGCTTGTTTCCAAGAGATTCCTACAACTGGATAATCGCTATACGCATCATGCCAGAAATAATCATTATGCATTGGCTCATTATAAGAATATTCGAAATCCCTGATCCAAACTGTAGTATCAGGATAAATTTCCAATTCCTCTTGTCGTATAAAATCTTTTCTGCTCCCAGTTCTCGAACGAGCAGCAGCTTCGATATCCATCCAACTATATTTATACTTCAAAGTTGTAACATCAACAGTTCTTTGACCATTGTAGGATTCTTCTTCCGGAATATAAAGCGAGTCCATAACCTCGGCATAATATTCGTCTGGATAATCAGAAGTATCCCAAATCAAGTCCTGGTCTTTGTTCAGAGCCCTACCTTCATATCCGGTTTCGCCCATACCAGCATAGTTGTCTAACATATACTTGTCATACACAGATGCCCTGGTTGTATCTGCATCTTTAAATGCAAACTCACCAATACCTCCATCTTCCGGGCCTAATCCTAACTCATCGGCAAGGATAGCCAATCTTGTTCTAGTAATTGAATCTTTGACCCATTCTACAAATTGGCGATATTCGCTATTTGTAATTTCAGTGTCATCCATATAAAAGGAACGCACGGTAACGGTCTTGGTTGGTGCATTGAGAACTTTAGCTTGGTCTTCCTCACTCTTACCCATGATGAAAGATCCGCGTGGGATCAACTCCATTCCATAAGGTTTTTCAGGGTACCATTTCTTTCCTTGGACGCCCACTAGTTCTCCTTTTGTTTTGGACCCACAACTGGTGAGTAAAAAAACAAATGCTATAGATGATAACAATAGCTTCTTCATACTTTAGGTTAAATTTCGATTAAGGTTAAAATGCAAACACAATTATTATTCTACTCTCTAAAACTACGTTTTGGGTAAATTATTGTATCTCGTACAATTATCGCCTGATTTTTTTTATTAGCTAAAGCCTTTTCTGTAGGCCTTAAACCACCTTTCGGGTATATTCTGATTGCATGCATCTAAATAGTCCTGTTCGGTGCATGGTAATAACGCCGATGAATCGGCTTTAGTATGTGAAGTCAAAATTGAAGGTACCTCTACCCACCATCTTTCGGTAAGATGACTCTTAAAATAGACCAACTGATCATTTTCAGTAGGGACGGTATACTTTGTGAAATCGTCAGATTTTGAATATGGAGACTCTTTGATCCTGAAATTAACACCTTCAATAAAGTACCAGATTATTTGGGCCATGAGTTGAGAGGACTGGTCGATATTTTCCATTTCATAAATGCCAAAAACGCAAACTTTATCACTAAGACCTGCGTATCTTGCTATAGCACAAATTTCCCGCCCGTCAAAACCATTGGGTGAAAAATTGGGAGAAATCCCTATGTCACCAGCCTTGATCGAACGAGCGTCTAAACTCACCATATGGGCATTGCGCAAAACAGGTTCTGCCAGTGACACATCCTGAATCAATTCGCCCAATCTGTAGGCGTCGAAAAACAGACGCTCCATAAGATCCTTTTCTTCTTGGGCATTAAAATAACCTTGATATCCCAAATTCGAAAAATTAAAAAGATTATTGGGCTTATCGGTAATTATCTTACTCATATAGGAATGTGAAGAAATAAGTTCATCTTCCATTCCAAAATCAAAGCGGCTATCAATCGCCACTAAATTGATCATATCTCGAATACCATCGAAGGCCCGATAAGCTGGATACGTAATATCCTGGGTGGCACCTATTATAATAGGTATAATATCTTCCTCAAGAAGACCTGCGATTATTTCCTTTACGACGAAGTAAGTATCATCAACTGTTTCTCCCTCTTCAATGTCACCCATATCCACTATGGTCGAACTCCAATTACCTAGAAGCAACTTATACAATTGAATCCTGATAGCGGAAACATCAAGTATTTCAGGTTTCTTTTCAAAGGCATTTCGAGATTCCTTTACTCCCAATATTGCAATGGTCGCATTTGCCAAGACCGGCAAACCCTCTTTCTTGGTATGAGCGTAAATATGTTTTCCAAGCGCCTGTGGTGGTAATAATTCTGAATGGGCCAATACCTTGTCTTCTACAGGGACCAAAAAATCGAATGCCATACTTACTTCTTAGCTTTAGGTTTTGTTTTTGCCTTTGTTTTTTTCTTTGGCGATTTTTTCTCTATAAGGGCTTTGGCTTCTTCCAATGATACCTTGGTTGCATCTACCGTTTTAGCCAATTCAACCTTTACACGGCCTTTTAGAATATTATGTCTTCCCCATCTGGCCTTTTCAATTCTAATGCCTTCTTCTGGCCACTCCTGAACAAGTTTATCTATTTCCTTTTGCTTTTTGGTTTCGATCAACTCTTCAATATTCGCTTGGGTAAGATTGTCGAAATCGTATTTTTTGTTCACATTGATGAACATACCTTCCCATTTGATGAAGGGGCCAAAACGCCCTACTCCCTTTATTACGTCCTTTCCTTCATAAGTAGCAATAGGGGCATCGGCCTTCTGTTTTTCCTTAATCAATTCTATAGCCCTTTCAAATGAAATATCCATAGCGCTTTCACCTTTGGACAGGGATACGAACTTTTTCCCAAATTTGACATAAGGGCCAAATCTTCCAACATTGGCCTCGATTTCCTCACCCTCAAAAGTTCCTAATTTTCTAGGAAGTTTAAACAAGTCCATGGCCTCTTCAAAGGTAATGGTATTCAAAGACTGTTCTGGAGACAAACTTGCAAATTGTGGTTTTTCCTCATCTTCAACAGTA
>CAZHJO010000280.1:0-4580 GCA_964532755.1 uncultured Maribacter sp.
TGTACACGGTCCTGTGGATTTTGCGGTGTTAAACCCGGTCGACCCGCAGCTGTGGACTGGGCCGAGCCGGAAAAGGTAGCAAGGTCTATTAAAATCATGGGTATTAAACATGCCGTAATAACTTCAGTTGACCGAGATGATTTAAAGGATATGGGTTCGATAATCTGGGCAGAGACCGTAAAGGCAATCCGAAGAATTAACCCTTCGACTACGTTAGAAACCCTTATCCCTGACTTCCAAGGCGTTGAAAGGCATTTAGACCGAATCATTGAAGTTCGTCCGGAAGTTGTTTCGCATAATGTGGAAACTGTAAAAAGGCTTACGAGGGAAGTTCGCATACAGGCCAAATACGAAAGAAGTTTAGAGGTGCTGAGGTATTTACGAGCGAGTGGTGTAAACAGGACAAAATCGGGCATTATGCTTGGTCTAGGTGAACTTGAGGAAGAAGTCCTTGAAACTATGGAAGATTTAAGAAATTCGAATGTTGATGTAATTACAATCGGCCAATACCTTCAACCTTCTAAAAAGCATTTGCCCGTAAATGAATTCATCCTTCCTGAACAGTTCAAAAAATACGAGGAAGCAGGGATTAAAATGGGCTTTAGACACGTAGAGAGTGGCGCTTTGGTAAGGTCCTCCTACAAGGCCCACAAACATATCGAATAATAGTAGTTTTACATCACTTTAACATGGAGTTTTTGCGGATTTACTATGATATACCCAAGGATCAATATAGATACATTTGGTGGACTTATTGAAATACTGATGAGACGATTTAATGCCATCAACATCTAAGATTGTCTTGATTCATGATTTGTCGGGAGACAAGGAACCGTTGAATGAAATTTCCGGTTCCTATTGGCGCATTATATATATGTCAATTATGACAAAAAGAGGAACTTCAATTCGAGAAATTAATGATACTTTTGCAAAAACCTTGCACAATGAGGTAAAAAACATACATTTTTATACGAAAGACCCTATAGAATCTATAGATATAAACAATAGTTGTTAATCTTATGCGTTTGATTCTCAGATGACTTCCATATTCGGAAAAATGGTTGAAATTGTTGGCTAATCTTATAATTAAACAGGTTTTAGCATAAGAATCAGACTTATAATCACCTTATTGATAAACAAGAAATTCGTTTGAACTTGATATTTCCATATGAACGTATAAAATTAGTGGCCATTGTTTTGGTCTTTTTGTGCTTTGGACATTTCGTATCTGCACAGAATAAATCCGTTCATGATGATGTTCAAGCATATTTTAATGAGGCGCGAGCTTTTGGGAACAAAAACCAAATAGACTTGGCCCTTACCTCCTTGGACAAAGCTGCGGCGCTTGCCGAAGAAAACAAGGACGTTAAAACATTGATAGACAGTTATCATATGTTCGCCCTACTTTATCTTAAGTTGGATAAGGTAAGCACTACTAAATTTTATTGGGATAGGGCTAAAGTACTGCTAAAGGATATTGAATACCCATATGGGGATGCTATCTATAAGTATATCGAGGCAATTTTGCTATATAAGGAGAATCAAAATTTTCAAGCAATTTTTATGCTCAATGAAGCAAGACAGCTTAATAACGATCGTAATTTTTTTAATAATATATTGTTGGTCGAGGGCAATATTTATTTAAATCTGGAGAAGTATGAAAGTGCAGCGAAGAATTTCAATTCCTTGGTAGTCAATACTGATGTCTATGAAAAAGAATATCTGGCAACGAGAGCGAATATAGGGCTCGCGCAAACGAATATTAAATTGACTGATTTTGAAGAAGCCTCAAAATACGCTGAAAATGCTTTAAAATTGGCCAGTGAAAACGAATTTTTTTTAGAAATAATTGAAAGTAACGAATTACTGGCCCAATCCTATGAAGGATTAGGTCTTTATCAAGAGGCACTTGCATCTACTAGAAATCTATACACAGCAAAGGATTCCCTTTTTACAATAGAAAAAATAAAAATTGAAACAAAAACGGCAGATGAAATCCATAGTGAGAACATGGCCGATGAGGTAAAACGCCAAGATAAGCGAATTGAAGAGCTAAGCAAATCTGCCAACAGATCAGAAATAACGGCAATATTGACCTCTGCTTTTCTCATTATTATCTCATTATTGGCAGTGTCATTATATCGGAATAATCAAATAAAACTCAAGACCAACGATCTATTACATACCAAGAATAGTGAGCTACAGGCAGCTAGGGATGCGGCGATAAGTGCTATGGAAGCCAAAACGAATTTTTTATCAACAGTTAGCCATGAGCTTAGAACCCCACTCTACGCCGTCACTGGTCTTACCCATTTATTGTTGGAAGAAAATCCCAGTGAAAATCAGAAAGAACATCTAAAGGCCTTGAAGTTTTCAGGTGATTATCTTTTGAATTTCATCAATGATATCTTACATATAAATAAAATTGATGCCGATAAGTTAGAGCCTTTGAATATGGAGTTCAACCTTAAAAAGGTTTTGAAAGAAGTCATTGATTCGTTACAACAGAGTGCCAAGGAGAATAACACTAAGATCATTTTGGATTATGATGATAGTATTCCATCGCACTTAATGAGTGATCCATTGAAAATATCGCAGATTTTCATGAACCTCGTAGGTAATGCACTTAAATTCACTAAAAATGGTGAAGTTAAGGTTATTGCACAAATGGTACACAAGGAGGAGGAAGATGTAACACTTTATTTTGAAGTATTGGATAATGGTATCGGTATTTCAAAAGAACAACAGCAGAAAATTTTCGATGGTTTTGAACAAGGCTCAATTCAAATAAACAGGGAGTATGGTGGTACCGGGCTAGGACTTACGATTGTCAAAAGTCTATTAGGGTTATTCAACAGTCAGATTAAATTAGAAAGTGATCTTGGCAAAGGTAGTTCGTTCTTTTTTGAATTAAAACTAAAAAGCAAGGACAGCATTGTTGATGATATTCCTTTTGAGATCACTCAGAAAGATTATGAATTTCAAGGCCTTCACTTGATGATTGTCGAAGACAATAAAATCAACCAGGTGATTACCAAAAAAATGTTGGCCAAAAAAGAAATTACCAGTGATATCGCAAGTAATGGTACGGATGCCATTGATCTTGCCAAGAATAATGACTATGATGCTATTTTAATGGATATTCACATGCCTGGGATAAGTGGGGAGGAAGCCACGATAGAAATTCGAAAATTCGACAAACTAACGCCTATCATTGCGTTGACAGCAATTTCTTTGGATGATAGTTTGGAAAGCTTCTACGCCGCTGGTTGTAATGATGTGGTCACCAAACCATTTAAGCCAGAAGTATTCTATCAGAAAATTGGGGAGAATATTTTCGAGAATGGACAAAATGGAACTCCTAAAGCATAATGTCATTAACGGCATGTTCCAAAACTGAAGCGCCATTATCTAAAAATTCATGCCTCACAGAAATAAAATATAGATTGGTTACCTTACCCTTCAATCTTGCAAAATCCTTTTCAGTTGTCAAGACAAACGCTTTTGAATTGAGAAGTGCAATTTCAGAGGAAGAAAAGAAATGATGATCCCTAAAATCCAGATGCTCAAACCCTATTCCTTTATTTTCTAAATAATAGACCAAAGGTTTCGGATTAGCAATCCCGGTTACCAGCGTTATTCGTTTACCCATGAGGTCATCCATGACAATGAATGATGAATTTCCTTTAATATCCTGATCATAACTGAAAGCACTGAATATTATTTTTTGATGTGGTTTTGGATTGAGAATCCTTATAATACCCGATTGTTTTTCGCTATTTAGTTTTGCTGGACATTTGGTAACAACAATCAAGTTAGCCCGTCTGCTTTCCCGTTTACTATCCCTTAGATTCCCAGTAGGTAGATACCAATCTTTTGTATACAGATTATCATATGCTGTTAAGAGTATTGAAAAGGTGGGCTTAACGCTACGATGTTGAAAAGCATCATCCAACAAAATAATATCGGGATTGCTGCTTTGTTGCAATTTGCGGATTCCATTACATCTATCTTCATCAACTGCAACAACTATATCGGAGTGTTTTGAAAATATTTGAAAGGGTTCATCCCCAATTTCCTCAACACTTCTGGTTGCTGTCGCCAATATAAATCCTTTTGTGCTACGACGATAGCCTCTACTCAGTACCGCCACTTTATTTTTCTTTTTTAGCAAATCAGCCAAGTACTCGATCATTGGGGTTTTGCCAGTCCCCCCAGTGCTAAGGTTACCAACGCATATCGTTGGGGTGCTGAAAGAACTACTTTTAAAAAATCCGACATCAAAAAGAAAATTGCGGATACGTACTACTAGTGCATACATCAAGGAAAACGGAAAGGCTATTTTTTTAAGTAGTTGCATTATGAACTCAACTTGATTTTCAATTGTACCTCCGAAATTAACATTTTGTCCTCTAATTTCATCTTTTTGCTTGCTGTGGTTAAGACTATGCTACTTAAAAAAGCCTTTGTTATAGAACAAAAGCCCAAATACGCGGTTCCAAACAAAAAGTCAAGTCGAGTGCACAACGAAAATATAATATTTTATCTTTGAAGACCTTATAAAACTTGAAAATGATAGT
>CAZHJO010000281.1:0-4576 GCA_964532755.1 uncultured Maribacter sp.
AGAGCAGTATTTTTTATCGACACGACCCCTGATTTCAGCACCACATTCCAAACACTTTCTCTCCATTCTATTCCACTCTTTTGTAATTGAATTGCACTTCTTCCGAAGTGCCATCTTCACTACCGACAACTACATACATGTTTATTTCGTTTTCGCTTATTTTTTCAACAGTAAAACCTTCAAAATAGGCTCTGTTACCCTCAAGCTTTACCAGCTTAAAATCAATGGTTTCATCTTTTTCTTCCCAGCCCTTCAAGGATGCATGAAAATGTTTCAGTTGTAATATCAAGGTTTCCCCAATTTGCTGAATATGGCCGACTTCATAGAATTGTACTTTACCTTCGGATGCCAACTTAAAAACGAACATCATGGAACCACCCAGCGGTGGACTCCATATTTCCTCTGCTATACCACCGAAAGCTTCCCCTTTCCAATGACCGGTAATCCATGAGACATCATCAAGTGTGGCTTTTGGGGAAATAGCTCCATCAGATATAGACATGGTATTTTGGGCCATGCAACTTACTGAAACACAAAAAAGTAGTACAAAAATATATTTCATAAAATAAGAAGTGTTTTAAGTATAACAAGGTACAAATTATCCGATTACAAACGACTAAAACGTTTTATTCAATAATAACATCATATTTGGTGAGTAAGCCAGCAATATTCTCCTTTGAGAACTGGGCTTTCTTAAGTCTATTGTTTTCTGGATCTATCCTTATATGGGAAGCTGTTCTAAAATCAGTCCTTTCAAGGGTTGAACCAAAAAAAATGGCCTTGTCCAAATCACAGGAATCGAAGGTAGCTCCGGTCAAATCGGTTTCTGTGAAATCGGCTTCGATAAGTTTACAATCTTTAAATGGCGTATTTTTCAATTTCAATTGATAGAAAGAAGAGAAATTCAACACACAATTACTGAACTTAAAAGACATCAAAAAATCATTGCACTCCTCAAATTTCAACCCCATCATTTTACAGTAGGAAAACCGCACCTCCTTTAGAAGCGTGTAATTTAAATTGGCATTGCTGAGGTTGCAATCCAAAAATTCACATTCCATGAAATTCTGATTGTCCAAATAACCATTGGAAAAATCGCAGCCTTCAAAAACGCAGTTTTCGTATTCCCCTTTCGGCAGGCGATTTTTAGTGTAATCAATGCCTTTGAATTCTTGATCTGCAATAAAAGATTTATCCATTGAACTATTATTGGATTAAAGTACTAATTATCGATTTTCCTTTTTATTTGATTTAAGCGTAACGATAATTTTTGGATTCAGTTTTTTTAGGTGATCAATGAAATCATATTTCTGTTTCGGTGAAATTACGACACTGTCGTAGTTGTCGATGGATATTTCCAATCTATCCAATGAGGCAGCTGGTGCACCGATGGGATTGTTCGTTTCGGTAATCGTGGTAATTCTCTTTATTTCTATTGACTTATTGATGAAGAAGGCACATTTTACCCTTAGGATATCACCTTTAATTGTATAATAGGTTTGATTGAAGATAAATACTATAAAGGCAAGGACTAAAAGGTTTATAAAAAGCCCCAACCAAATGCCATCCTTAATCATGAAATAGGAACTACCTCCTATGACAATTACAATAAACCCCATGATTCCAAGACCTATTTTTGATTTATATATTTTCATGTTGTCTTAATTATTTTTTTGTCATTCCGTGCTTGATATGGAATCCATGTTTCGGTAACAAGTGGATTCCCGCCCTTGTCTGCCGACAGGCAGGTTCGAGGGAATGGCATTATTTATCCATTATTATCGCCGGTAATTCCAATTCCTTGTACATCTGGTTATAGGATTGCATTTCCTTATCAATGATGGCATCCCTTTCATTTTTATAAGTGTTCCAATCGGACAATAGATCATTTAGCCGTTCCTTGGCCCCTTTTGTAACCTTAGGTTCTGCGGCATCAACATAGCTTTTAAGTTCCATGAACTCCGCGTTCAATTGATTGTTGAAGTTGATTACATCCTGAAAGGTTTTTTGATTGGGTTGTATTAAATTCCGCTCCCAAGTATCAATTCGTTCAATAAGTGATTTTCCTTTCTCCAGTAGTTCTTTCGCCTTTTCATTCTCCTTCAACAGTTTGGCATAATCCTGTAATTGTGCTTTGGCCGAACGCATGGCTGTAACGGATTCATGGATGTTTTTAATTGCACCTTCAATTTGACCCAAAACGGACTGTTGTTCTGCATATTCATCCATGGTGGCTTCCACCTTGGGATTAGGTAAGACATTCACTTCGGTTTCGGAAGTCAAGCCTTCCAATGTCAAGCGCAGGACATAGGCTCCTGGGCCTACTTTAGCACCCGCGTAACTTCCATAAACAAAAACCTTATCAACCGCAGGCAAGGTCTCTTTTCTAAAATCCCATGTAAATCGATTGTATCCTTTTTTTGAAGGCAGTACTTGAGGTTTGGAAGGGCCACCTGGCCAAGATTTAAAATCCTTGGATTTTTTATTGGTTATGGTACGGATGAGTTTACCATTATGCATGACCTCCAATTCCAAATCCAGACTGTCGGCATTTTTATCCAGGTAGTAATCAAAAGTAACGCCCGATTTCGGATTTTGGCCCAGTCCAGGAACAGGTTTGTCCGAACTACCTCCAAAAATGCGATAAGTGTCTTTTGGTTTAAAGATTTTCACCGGTTGCTTTGGAGTATCAATATTCTGTATAGCTGCCACATCATCCAATATCCAGAATGAACGTCCCGCTGTAGCTACCACCAAATCATTATCCTGGATTATCAGATCATTCACAGGAACAACGGGTAAATTCAATTGAAATGGTTGCCAATTTTGACCATCATCCAAAGAGATGAACAATCCGGTTTCCGTCCCAGCATACAATAACCCTTTACGTTTTTTATCTTCACGTACTACGCGTACAAAAGTGTGTTCGCCGGTAATACCGTTGGTGATTTTCGACCATGAAGCACCATAGTCCGAAGTTTTGAAAATATAGGGTTTTAAGTCCATAGACTTATAGCGCATAACCACCACATATGCCGTTGCAGGATCATGAGGAGATACTTCGATACTATTTACGATCCCTTCTTGTAGGTTGGGAGGTGTAACATTCTCCCAGTTCTGCCCACCATCTCTGGTTATGTGTATCAGTCCGTCATCGCTACCCGCCCAAAGCACACCTTTTTCGTGGGGCGATTCAACCAAATACATAATGGTATTATAGTTTTCACCGCCTGCTGCTTCGTTGGTATAAGGACCAGCTCCGGGACCTTGCTTGGATTTGTCGTTACGGGTCAGGTCAGGGCTCACAATATCCCAGCTATTGCCACTATCTACTGACTTGAAAACCACATTTCCCGCATGATAAATAGTGTTTCTGTCATGCGGGGAGCTTATGATAGGTGCATTCCAGTTAAAGCGGAACTTAAAATCCTTAGGGGCATTCCCCAAAGCCAGCTCCGGATATTCCTTGATGGATTTGCCTTCACGTGAAGCCCGCACCCATTTTTCAATAATACCTTGGTAACACCCACCGAAAATTACTTCAGGATTATCGGGGTCAAAGGCCAAATAGGCACTTTCACAACCGGCTACGGAATACCAATCTTTCCAGTCAATGCCTTGATCATTGGTGCGGCTTGCAATGGCAATGGCCGAGTTGTCCTGCTGCCCACCATATACATTATAAGGAACCAAATTATCGGTAATTACGCGATAGAATTGTGAAGTTGGTTGATATTGTTGTGAACTCCAACTTTGACCCCCATTGTTCGATACATTGGCCCCCCCATCATTGGAATTGATTATTTTGGAATTATCCTTTGGATTGATCCAAAGGTCATGGTTATCTCCATGAGGCGTTGAAAGCGGTTTAAAGCTCTTGCCACCATCAATCGATTTTGTTACGGGCGCATTAAGTACATAGACCAAATTCTCATCTTGTGGATCGGCGAAGATTTCCATATAATACCAAGAACGTGCAATATTGATACGGTCTTTGTTGACTTGCTTCCATTTTTTACCAGCGTCATCCGAACGATACACGCCTCCTTTTTCACCTTCCGCTTCAATAACTGCGAATATAAGTTCAGGATTTGCTCGTGAGACTGAAACCCCTGCTTTGCCAAACTCCTTGGGCAATCCTTCCTTCATTTTTTTCCATGTGCTTCCCCCATCGGTAGATTTGTAAAGCCCTGAATTTTTCCCTCCAGATTCCATGGTCCAAGCATATCGCCGGTGCTCCCACATGGCCGCATATAATATCAATGGATTTTTCATGTCCATAGATAGGGAAGATGCCCCCGTTTTATTATTGATGAACAATACTTTTTCCCAATGTACACCTCCGTCAGTTGAACGATAAACACCGCGGTCAGGAGAGGGACCATATTGTGCCCCTTGGGCTGCGACGAACATAATACGGGGATCCGTTGGGTGTATTATTACATCCGAAATATGGCGGGTTTTATCCAACCCAATATGATTCCAGGTTTTGCCGGCATCGGTAGATTTGTAAACGCCATCTCCCATAGAGGTCATTACCCCACGGGCCGCATGTTCGCCCATGCCCACCACAACA
>CAZHJO010000282.1:0-4566 GCA_964532755.1 uncultured Maribacter sp.
ACCCAAGCACTCCATTTAAAATCGGGCCATACTGTACTGGAAATAGGTACAGGTTCCGGTTATCAAGCTGCAGTACTTGCCAAAATCGTGGCTTCGGTCTACACCATTGAAATTGTGGAGGACTTGGCTATAGCGGCTAAAAAACGATTGAAGGACTTGGGTTATACCAATGTTGAAGTTATATGGGGCGACGGTTATCACGGCATGCCAACAAATGCACCTTACGATGCAATAATGGTTACTGCAGGCGCTAATTCAATTCCCCAACCCCTTATTGACCAATTGAAAGTGGGTGGAAGAATGATCATTCCCGTAGGACCGCACAATGGAATACGCCAATTGGTATTGATTACCAAAAAGAAAAATAAGATTGTCAAGAAAAACATAATGCCCGTTCGTTTTGTTCCATTTACTAGGAATAAGAAGTTGAAATCCAATAACTAATACAAGACCTATTAGAACGCAAGTAAACCTTGCCTTAACGAAAGCGCGCAAACAGTAGATCGCCAAGATTGGGATTTATTTGACATCATATCACTGGAAGAAGATTATCAATTAATACCCATTACCAGCTATGTATCATAATGCTCTTGAGAGTTTCGGTAGTACACAAAGAAATCATAATCAATCCTAATATATTTTGAATCGCAATAATTCCATAGGATTAACTACGGCCACGGCCATTGTAATCGCCAATATGATTGGTGCTGGTATCTTTACAAGTCTTGGATTTCAGTTGGTGGATACGGTAAATACCTGGTCAATTGCTATTTTATGGTGTCTAGGGGCATTAATGGCGCTCTGTGGGGCTTTGAGCTATGCCGAAATTGGAACTTATTGGGCACGCTCTGGTGGGGAATACCATTTTCTATCAAAAGCCTTTCATCCAGTATTTGGGTATTTGTCGGGATGGGTCTCTTTAACAATAGGATTTTCAGCCCCTATAGCCTTATCGGGAATGGCTTTGGGGGCCTATGTTGCGCCCTATCTTGGACTGTCTGATTTGGTGTTGGCGGTATTTACCATTCTCACCATCAGTTTTCTCCATTCCTTAAGTATTGATAGAAGTAGCATATTACAAAACGCAACCACTCTTCTAAAGCTAATTCTGATTATCATCATCATCTATTTCGGGCTAACTCGAACCCCGGTAGCATCAGCCTTTGATTTTAGTGAACGTTGGAAACAGGAATTATTCTTGCCTGCCTTTGCCGTCTCTTTCGTTTACGTTACTTTCTCCTATTCGGGCTGGAACGCCGCCGCCTATATCGTGGATGAAATTAGGGATGTCCGTAAAAATCTACCAAGGGCCTTGCTATGGGGAACCCTTGTGGTGAGCCTCCTTTATCTGTTACTAAACTATGTATTCCTTAGACAGAATGGGCTAGAAGTCATTCAAGGCCAACTGGAAATCGGACAGCTGACCGCCATATCCATTTTTGGGGATAGAGGAGGGGAGCTGATCAGTTTTGGGATAGCCCTTATGCTTATTTCAAGTATAAGTGCGATGGTATGGGCGGGTCCACGAGTGACCCAAGTGATGGCCGAAGACCATGCTCTTTGGCGATGGTTTTCTGTTAAAACCAGGAAAAAGGTACCCCTTAGGGCCATTTGGCTCCAAACAGCAATAACCTTAGTGTTGTTGTTTACAGGGACTTTTGAACAGGTAATGGTCTATAGTGGTTTTGTGTTACAATTATTTGCGGCATTTGCGGTAGCTGCAGTATTCGTGGTACGACGAAAGAATATATCCAAAAACGGATTTAGAAGTCCGTTTTTCCCTATACCTCAAATCATCTTTCTGGTGTTGAGTGCGTGGGTACTTATCTATTTGGTATTCGCCCAGCCCTTGGAAACGGGACTTGGCCTTCTTAATCTGGTTTTGGGTTTTCTGGTTTACAAGTTTGATGGTTTATATGGTATAAAAAAACATGGCGTTTAGCCACTTTACAATAGTGAATTTCCAGTTCGAATTTGAGGACCAGACTAAATAATTAACAAAATTTACCTATGAAAAGTAGTGACAAATCGTTAACTTATAGGCATGAAACGAATATATACGCTATTGCCTCTCGCGGCAATTCTTCTAGGATTATTTTGGAGTTGTGGTACTGCAAAAAATACCGAGTCCATAGCCCTTAAAAATACGCAGTTTTCGGATTTAAAAGAACTGATGGCCAGCAGATCATTTGTGATTACTGTGGAAACCGCCTATCCCATGAACACCTATGATATGATGCAAGTAACCAGCGCCCTATTGCGGAATACTGGTAATGCTCCGGGTCGTATCAATGTGATGGGGAATGGTGACTATATTAAAATAAAAGGTGACACGGTTCAGGGCGCATTGTCCTATTTCGGGGAAGTACGAATTGTCGGCGCTTATAACCCAAGCGATACTGGAATTAATTTTGACGGGGAGCCCCATACCTATGAAGTTACCGAAAATGAAAAAAAGCAGTCCATTCGATTGGAATTTGATATTAAAGCGAAATCAGAGCGATATACAGTGACCATGCAGTTATACCCCAATAAAAAAGCCACCGTATTTATAAACAGTATGAACCGAACCTCGATTCGATATGACGGGACTGTGAAGGAACTTGGTGAAAGTGAGACATAAGTCATTTCATTCCCAATAAACATACAATCCGTGAACATGGATTTTTATAATGACACACTATTATTAGCAGACGAAGCCTTGGAGCTCCCTAAGGGAAATCAATTTGCTCTTGTTGAAATGAATGGTTCACAGGTAATCATGATTTTAGAAACCAGTAGTTATTTGCATAGGTTGGAAGCGAACCAGTTTAGCATCTTTACACAAAAATTCCATAAAAGCATTTCAAAAACATTGAGGCACTTTGAGGGTGAGATACTTAAAGAAGATGACCATACGTATTTGGTGGTTTTCAATTCGGCCACGAACGCGGTGCTATGTGCCTTGAAGATACAGGCCAATTTCAAATACATCACCCCAAAATTCGACAGGGACGGTAGGAGGTTGAAAATCGGAATAAGTTCCTTTGCTAGTACCAAGGGGAAAGGCAATCCCATTATCAAGTCAATAGCTGCTGCATCCCGGATCAGTGCTTTCGTTAAAGATCAATTGGTGGTTTCACACAGGATAAAAATCCTTTATGAGAAGGAGAATAGGAATGCCCGGATAGATCGCGATCTTGTTCGGGTTTTAAAACCAAAGGAAGAATCTTTTTTAAACCATGTGGTAGATTGTTGTTCTAAAATGTATGCAAACCCCGATTTCAATGTGACGGCTTTAGGCTCGCTATTGCAATTGGGTCAGTCCCAATTGTATCGCAAAGTGATGCGATTGACCGGAAAGGCACCCAGTACCTTTATAAGGGAATATAAACTTCGAAGGGCTATAGGCCGTTTGCACGAACAACAGCATGGTACCATCTCCCAAGTCGCTCGTGAGTCGGGTTTTAGGAATCCTACCTATTTCAGTAAATGTTTTAATGATAGATTCGGTATTCTGCCCTCGAAATATATACAACAGCATGCCTCTTAATTGTTGTATTATCTTTTTTATTTGGGGGAATAAAAACTGATCATTAAATTTTCATTGGCTGTTGGAATGGCTTGGTGTTGAGAGCTATCTTATGACTTTCAAGGGTTTATTATTGTAAACCTACTACCTAATCAATACAATCCAGAACCAAGGAGAAAGTCCTTGTTCAAGAACCTTTAAATCATAAAAAAATCCTAAAGCGGATTTTTCTAAATTTTATTGTTACGTTTTATTGAATATTTTGGTAACTTACTAGTACTTTTAAAATTGAATAGTTTATAAACCCATAGTACACTTTTATGGAAGATAAAAAACAAGGATCGGGCTCACAACCGAAAAAATCGATAAGCAGGCGAAGTTTCCTCAGAGGTGCCGGATTATCCACTGCAGGCAGCGTATTGTTGACAACCAATGCCTTTGCAATTGACTATAAGGATTATCCTGTGGCCGGGGAAGAATTTGGACCTGATGCCACCACCATCAAAATGAAGGTAAACGGTATTACAAAATCCCTCAGCGTTGAGCCGAGAACAACATTGGCTTCGGCCTTAAGGGATCATTTGGAGCTAACAGGAACCAAGGTCGTCTGTGATCGGGGCTCATGCTCGGCATGTACGGTATATTTGGATGGAGAGCCAGTGAATTCCTGTATGCTATCGGTTTTTGACGTAGGAGAAAAAGAAGTTACAACCATTGAAGGTATTGCCAAAAATGGTGAGCTACACCCAGTACAGCAGGCTTTTATTGAGCATGATGCTTCACAATGTGGCTATTGCACACCAGGAATGGTTATGTCTTGTGTACATCTTGTTGATACTAATCCCGCTCCTGATCTGGAAGATGTGAAGAAAGCCACTCGCGGTAACCTCTGTCGTTGTGGAACCCACCCGCATGTTTTTAAGGCTACTTTGGACGCATCAAAAAAAACAATATAAGATGGATACTAGAAAAGATAAATTCCCGCACGGTATTCCTGGCCACAATTTAAGTGAAATAGAAAGGGAAATCCCTATTGAAGAGCCGCCAGCTTGGCC
>CAZHJO010000283.1:0-4557 GCA_964532755.1 uncultured Maribacter sp.
AGATGTTTTGGTAATTTCATAAGCGCAATAAAAAAGATGTTCTTATGAGTCTCAAAGTAAGCCTAATTGCGGTTGTTACAGTTTTGTTTGTATCGGGTTCTTGTAAAAACAAGGAGCAAAAACAGTCAGCTATAATTGAAAATGCCCAGACGGACTATTATGCTGAACCTTACCGACCCCAGTTTCATTTTTCACCGGAAGAAAAATGGATGAACGATCCCAATGGTATGGTATATCATGAAGGAGTTTATCATTTGTTCTATCAGCACTATCCTAATGATATAGTTTGGGGGCCCATGCATTGGGGACATGCCGTTAGTAGGGACTTGGTGCATTGGGAACACAAACCGATTGCCCTATATCCTGATGAAAATGGGATGATATTTTCTGGAAGTGCCGTGGTTGATAAGAACAACAGCTCTGGATTTGGTTCAGCCGAAAACCCACCACTAGTGGCAATCTATACGTATCACCTCATGGCAGGCGAGAAAGCGGGTAGGACCGACTTTCAAACCCAAGGAATTGCCTTTAGCCTCGACAATGGCGATAATTGGACAAAGTATGAGGGTAACCCGGTCATTGGAAATGAAGGGATAAAGGATTTTAGAGACCCCAAGGTCATATGGCACGAGGCTTCGAAGAAATGGGTAATGACCTTGGTGGCAGGAGACCACGCTAAATTCTACGGGTCTAAGGATTTGAAGCAATGGGAACTTATTGGGGAATTTGGGAAGGATTATGGGGCACATGGCGGGGTATGGGAATGCCCCGATCTTATACCCATGAAAGTTGAAGGATCAGAAGAAGAAAAATGGGTTTTATTGATCAGCGTTAACCCGGGAGCCCCTAATGGTGGCAGTGGCACGCAATACTTTGTTGGTAATTTTGACGGAAACACATTCACCACGGATCAAAATGAAACGAAATGGATTGATTGGGGCACTGACAATTATGCCGGGGTTACCTATAATAATATTCCAAATGGAGAACACATTTTTATTGGATGGATGAGCAATTGGACATATGCTCGGGATACACCAACGGAAAAATGGCGCAGTGCTATGACGCTTCCGAGAAAATTGTTACTCAAAAAGGTCAACGGGAGGTATCAATTGATCAATTACCCTATTGAAGAGTTAAATTCACTAGTGAGGACAAATACAAAAAGGGAAATTGAAATTAAGGCCGGAGAGGTTGAAACTATTCCATTTGACAATTTTAATCGATCTGAAGTTAAATTCCATTCCGCTTCAAAAGTTTTCAGGCTTACATTTCTAAATAGCCTGGATGAGAAATTGATACTTACTTTAGATGCCGAACAAAACTCATTTCTCTTGGACAGGGCTAAGTCGGGCAAGGTTGGTTTTCAGGAGGACTTTGGAAAGAAAGTGCAGCAAATGCCCATAAAAACATTACCAAATGAATATTTTGAAGTTAGGATGTTTTTAGACCAGTCTTCGATTGAAGTATTTGTCAATAAGGGACAATACGTAATGACAGCCCAAATATTTCCAAATGAAAATTACAATAGCCTTAAGATTGAAAACGTATCTCAGGAACAATTACTTTTAAAGAATTTTGAGATCGGTACAGTGAAACGAATCTGGAAACATTGAATTGAAAAATAATCCTAAAAATAAAATCCCGCTCATTGGAACGGGATTTGTACTTCATGTTGTACGTCCAGGAGATTCCTGCGCAAAGCTAGGTGTTCCTTTGGCCTTCATGTGAAAATGGTAAACCCTACTGCCTAAAGCAGCTGGGTGTTCAATTTCCAATCCTGTGGAAAAGCAGGCTTTCCACATTCCTATAAATTAAAAACCCACTCCGATGGAAGTGGGTTTAACGCTTTAAGTGGTACCTCCAGGAATCGAACCAGGGACACACGGATTTTCAGTCCGTTGCTCTACCAACTGAGCTAAGGTACCTTGCTTTTGCGGGCTTGCCCGCCTTTACTGGCTTAGGCTATTGCAAAGGCGGGTGCAAATATAATTTCAAATTTAGGATATACAAACAAAAACCAAAAAAAAGGCGATTGTTTTTTTTCATTTGCAGATCTTTGTTATATGAATCTGATTATTGATGTCGGAAATACCTTTGTAAAGCTAGCGGTTTTTAAAAATGGCGACCTTTTGTTTAATGAAGTAACAGAGGTTGAAAATATAATAAATCGGACAAAGGTCATATTTCGTGAATTCCCTCAAATAGATTGGGCGATAGTGTCTTCTGTTGTTAAATTGCGTAAGAATGAACTGGAAGCACTCACTGTTTTATGTAATGTCCATCTACTGGACCATCAATCCAAAACACCTTTAAAAAATTTATATGCTACGCCTAAAACATTAGGTGTTGATCGCATCGCCTTATCAACAGCTGCGTATGATTACAATCCAAATGGGAATACCTTGGTTATTGACGCCGGTACCTGCATTACCTATGATTTGATTACCCTTGACAAGGAGTATTTGGGAGGTGCCATTTCTCCAGGCATTGCCATGCGCTATAAGGCCTTGAACCTGCAAACTTCAAGGCTGCCCCTTTTAACGCTTGAAGCCCCGGTTGACTTAATCGGGAATACCACCGAATCTAGTATTCACAGTGGTGTTGTTCATGGTGTGATTGCAGAAATTGATGGGGTAATTGATCAATATTCCTCTAGATATGAAGATTTAACAGTTATTTTAACAGGAGGCGATGCGCAATTTTTGTCTAAACGGTTAAAAAATACCATATTTGCCCATTCCAATTTTCTACTAATAGGATTAAATTATTTGCTAGACTACAATAAGCGTTAAATGATCAAAAAAGTTGTAATTGCAATAGTGTGCCTAGCCGCAACTGGCGTGTATGCTCAAAATGGTTCTGTATCACCTTACTCTTATTTTGGTATTGGCGAAATACAATCCAAAGGAACAATGGAAAATCAAATGATGGGAGGTATTGGCATGTTTGCCGATAGTATTCATATTAATCTGAAAAACCCTGCTGCCTATAGTAAATTAGGAGTGCAATTTGGTGAGGATTTTGGAATAACTACCTATACCGTTGGTTTATCATACAAACAGCTAAGCCTTAAAAACAATATTGAAAGTCAGAGTAATTCTGTTACCAATCTTGAGTATTTGTCGGTGGCGATGGCCTTAAGTAAAGGCTTTGGAATAGGCTTTGGCCTAATGCCTTATTCCTCGGTAGGATACAATATGATTTCTGAAAGCACCAACTCAAATGATGCCTTGGTAACCAATCAATATTCAGGTGAAGGGGGCTTGAATAAAGTTTATTTCACTGCAGGTTTAGAATTTATAAAGAACTTGAGTGTTGGCGTAACTGCCAATCTTAATTTTGGTACTATAGAGAACAATAGAATACAAAATGTTGAGGATGTTCAATTTGGCACATTGGACGAGAGAAGCTCCAAGGTTAATGGAATGGATTTTAACTATGCCTTAAACTATAACCCGGCCATTAATGACAAGTACAATCTGTTCGCTTCGGTAAGGGTAAATACCCAAGCAAACCTTACGTCAAAAAATGAAAAAAAAATCGGCTCCTTTTCTACCGCTACAGGGCAGAACATAGAGGTTGTCGATGTGAATTTGGATGCTGTAAATCTTAGAAACACTGAGCTTAAAATACCGACTACTACAACTTTTGGTTTAGGAATTGGAGAACATAGAAAATGGTTCTTGGGTGCCGAGTATAGTTTTCAAGGATTAAGCTCCTTTTCAAATGATTTTATAGACCTGGATAACTTGGAATATGAGGATGCTAGTTCTTTTGCTTTTGGAGGTTTTTTCATTCCGGACCATTCGGCATTTTCCGGTTATTTTAAACAGATAACCTATAGGGCCGGATTACGTTTGGATAAAACAGGTATGACAATTAATAATAAAGAGATTAACAACTTTGGCATAACTTTTGGTTTTGGGTTACCTATGCGTGGGAGTTTTTCTAATCTTAACCTTGGTTTTGAGGTTGGTAAAAGAGGGACCACATATGAGAATTTAATAGAAGAGAACTACTTTAAGGTCAACGTAGGTCTCTCATTGAATGATATTTGGTTCCGAAAGCGTAGAATTAATTAGAAAAATTTAGTACATTAACCACTTTAAACATAATAACATGAAAACGAAACTTTACTTCACAGCTATAATGCTTTTAGGGTACATTGGAGTAAGTAATGCACAGGCGCAAAACCAAGAGTGCATGACCAATCTATCTATCTACGTAGAGCATGCAAAAGTCAAAAACTATGAGGCAGCTTATACCCCTTGGAAAATGGTATATGATAACTGTCCAGATGTAAACTGGGCAAATTTTGCATACGGGGAGAGAATATTGAAAGATAGGGTTAAAAAATCTTCTGGTACTGATAAGGATGCCAACATTCAGGATTTGTTGGCACTGTATGAAAGTAGTAGAAAATATTTTCCAAAAAAGGCCTCATTGTCTGATGTATTGATCGATCAGGTATTGTTGAAATATGATAACAAAATGATATCCAATGATGAGATTTATAGCTTATTGAACAAGGGTTTTAGAGAAGATCGCCCAAAT
>CAZHJO010000284.1:0-4557 GCA_964532755.1 uncultured Maribacter sp.
TTTTTTCGGCAAAATAGTAATTCGATAGCATAAAGATTGAGCAAGCCATAAATCCAAATCCACACAAATAATGCATTGAAGAATAGAAATAAAGTCTAATTCCGCTGTATTTATATGTTTTTCCGTAATTTTTGAAGTCAACAAGAAAGGTTATAATTCCCACAACAAGTATAATTCCGATTAAGATTTTTAGGTCAATTATCGTGTTCCGAAATATTGTTATTTGCCAAGCCATTAAAAACAATCCTAAAATGAATATTGTTGGATAAAATATTTTTCGTTGTTTTTTCGTCATTTCTCAAATGTGTGCCAACGGGAGTCTGCGCATAAACCCCCTTTGGAATAAAAATAAGTGATTGGTTTTGATTTATAGTGTTGTGATGCGGGTTTTATGAACGCTGATTTGGTTTTGAGGGAAATTACAGGTAAAAAGAAGGTGGTTTAAAATAGTGGAAATTGCCCTGAACATGTAAGATAGTTTAAGCGCAAGCTTTTTCAGCCTGTTCTTGAGGTCTTTCGGGTCAAGTATTGAGATGAGCCTGGTCATGTTATAACAGATCATGATCAGATTTACCTCCGAGAGTACATTGTCTTTTCCCTTCATCAAGGTATGGGTAAAGCCCCATTGTCTTTTCAGGGTTCCGAACTGGTGCTCGGTAATCTGTTGTCTGAGCCTGTAGTATTCTGGTTTTTCCTCTACTCTTTTTTGGTTTTCTTCCAGTGCCTCTTGATAAATGGAGCGTTCTATGAAGCGTCCGTTTTTGTTCTTTGTACACAGCTGTCTTACAGCGCATGCTTTGCAAGCTTGCCTGTTCTTGTAATGTTTGACCTTGTGCCCGGCTTTGTTGTAAACCGTACCGTTGGTCGCCAAGATCTGTCTGGCAGGGCAGGTATAGGTATCCTTTTCTTTGTCATATTCAAAGTCGACCATGGGATAAAGGCCGTTGTGCTGCGATGAATGTTCTTTTGGCGAGGAGTATGGGGTTATACCGTTTTCGGTACATATCTCTAAGTGCTTTGCCGTGGTATACCCTTTGTCGGTAAGGGTTCGCATGCCTTCCACACCTAGAAGTTCTTTGGCATCAAGCGCCATAGGGGAAAGGGCATGGGTATCGTTGACGGTTCCAGTGTTATTGTTGACAAAGAGCTTGTGTTTGGCGTCGCAGCCAGCTTGCACGTTGTAGCCGATGTTTACGATGTTACGGTGCAGCACTACTGCATTTGCATCGGGGTCGGTAAGGCTGATCTGTCTTTCCCCGCTTTCATGCAACCGTTTTTCTATACGACGGTACTTTTCTTTTTTCGATTCTTGGTAGGCTATTTTGTCCTGTATCTCTTGGTGGTCGTGACCACCGTCTCCTTCGTCCAGTTGTTGTTGGTACTCCTTGATCTTGTTTTCTATATATTCGATATGTCGGTCGATCTTCTTTTGGTTGAAATTGTTCTTAAGAGCGTTTTGTGCCCTAATCTTAAAGGAGTCGATGGCAATGGTCTGCCCTTCTATGAGTTCCCAATCTTTGAGCAGCCCTACAAAATGTCTGAATGCCTGTTTGAAGGCTTTGGCATTGTCCTTTCTGAAGTAGGCTATTTTCCTTGCCGAAGGGCGCAATCCCTTTAAAAGCCAAATGACTTCGAGGTTGACCTTACAGGCGTGTTCCAATTGGCGGGAGGAGCGCAGTTTGTTTTTATAGCCGTAGAGATATAGTTTGAGCATGTCCGACGAAAGGTAGGGTGGTCTACCCTCGTTATTCAGCACATCTATAAACCCCAGTTCCCTCATCGGTAGTACGTCCACGAACATATCGACAATCCTTGCCCACGAATCGGGACCTAGGCAGGATTCGAAATCCATCATTACGAGTTGATCTCTGTTAAAACCTGTGATAAAATCCATACCATTAAGATAACCGATATCAGAATGTTATGACCCTCGAAGCCCTAAGGGTAATCAACAAAGTTACTAAGAAAAGGTAGGTTTTTGCGCAGTCTGACGGTTAGGCTAAGCGTAGTGCGGTAGTAAGGAAACTTTTCGTTTCCGTCTACGCACGAAGCTAAAGCTTATTGTTTTGCTTTATTTTTTATTTGTCCAAAGCTAAATCCATAAGATTTAGCGACATTCTAAATATACACAGACCTTTATTTTAAGCCCTAAAGTCCGCATTACATTTAGCATCTATGAAAAAGCAGTTAGTCGAGTATCTTTAAGATTCACCAAAATCATTAAGATATGAACACTCAAAAAACTGCTTTACCAAAGCTATTCATTGGCATTGACATTCACAAACGGAGTTGGAAGGTACATTGTGCCACGGATTTGTTCTGTGGTAAGTCATTTTCAATGTCCCCTAATCCTGAAGGTCTTAAAGATTACGTGGATAAGCACTTTTCAGGCTATAAAGTTTGGACCGCATATGAAGCTGGCTGCTGTGGTTATTCCGCCCACCGTGCTTTTGAATCTTATGGATGGATTAGTTCGGTAGTCAACCCGGCGGATATATTCAGAAAGGGCAAGGAGCGTCATACCAAGACAGATAAGATAGATGCGCAACTCATTGCTAGGGAGTTGAAAGATGGTCGTTTGTTCAGTATAGTTGTCCCAGATTCCAAAAGGGAGCAATTACGGAGTCTATTTAGAAGGAGAAACGATCTGGTCAAGGATATGCGGCAAATAAAGAGCTATATCAAGATGCAATTATTGTATTATGGCATAAAAGTACCAGAGGAATTTGACAACGACCACTGGAGTCATAAGTTTAGAGATTGGCTTGATAAGCTGTCCTTTGATTATCGATCAGGTGATGAAGTATTACGTAGTCGTATGCGCAGCTTCCGGTTTATCGATCAAGAGTTCAGGGACATTTCAACAAGCCTAAGAAAATACACTAAGGAGTATTATAAAGAAGATTACATGCTTTTACGCAGTATTCCAGGAATAGGCGGGATAGTTGCCAGTGGTATATTGAGCGAGCTGGGTGATTTAAGGCGTTTCAACAACATTAAACACTTAGCGGGCTATGTGGGTCTCGCTCCGGGCATTTATCAAAGTGGTGATACCATAAGGCATACCGGAGTGAGCATGCGCGCACATCGATTGATACGAAGTTATTTTATCGAGGCTTCTTGGCAAGCCATTAGAACTGACCCTGTAATGCAAGGGTATTATCGCAAACATCATGGAAAGAACGTTAAAAGTGTTATTGTAAAGATGGCCAGAAAACTGCTGAGCAGAACATTGGCGGTCGTTAAATCAGGAATACCCTATCAAATCGGAGTATTGGAATGAATACAAAATAAATATGTAAACTATAACAAAGCCCACAAAAGAAGTAGATTGGTTTGTATCACAGAACAATGTAGGTGGCCTGGCCTTTGGCAGTGATCACATCGGTTAGCAAGTGACCAAACTTATTATAACTTATAATCATACAGATGCTGGTGAACACAAAAAGTGTATCACATATAGGATGCGGAGCAAGTTATATTAAAAAGAAAAAGGTGGTTTAAAGCAAAAAAGGAAATATTAATTAACTTTAGAGAACTGGACTAGGGCTTTTCATAGGAGGCATTGTTGTAGTGCGTTTTTTTCCGCAAACTTGTCCATTTTTGCTTGCGTAAAGATTGGCTATTCCAGTTCTCCGTTTTCTTTTAGAAATTTGAATATTTTTTTGTCCACTTCAGATATTATGTCCAAATCCTTAAAGTTTAGCCATCTAATTTCTTCAATTTCGCTAGTCGGTTCCATAATTCCTTCATACTCCGCTTTATAACAAGTCATTTTAACAATAACTCCTTCTTTTGCTCCGTCAGATTGCGCTTTGAAAGTCCCAACGTATCCAATCGTATTATTATCAATCCTTACGTTTAGCTCTTCCGATATTTCTCTAATCAAAGTTTGCTCGTCCGTTTCTCCAGATTCCCTTTTTCCACCAGGAATATAATATTTCGATTTCCCCTTGGATTTGGTGCTTAGAATCTGTCCATTTTTTATTTCTATAAATGCGATTTTATCGACTTCTTTCATTCTTGCAAAAATTTTGTCAAAATGCACTACAACGTTAAATATATGGCGACTTTGCAAATAGACAACAACTTTTGGGTTAAGCACTAATCTCCCAATTTGCTATATATAGTGTTGTGCGTTCGTTATTTTTTATTTGTTAATGTTTTTTGAAATTCAGCATTTCGTTTTTCCCATTCCACTTTATCAATTTCATAATACTTATTAAATTGCGTCAACATTTGGTCGTATTCAATTTTTGTAAATTCAAATCCATTGAGTCTACTAAACCACTCAACTTTAGAACCAACTTTTTCGGCGTCAAATTCCGTAGTTTTATCAATTCCGATTTTATTCCATTTAATTATATCTCCGCAATTTTTTATTTCCGCTACAATTAATGTGCAAGAAAAGTCACAGTCATCTGGACACATTAATATTGGGCAAATTGTGGTTTCATTTTCATTTGGTAATATTCTTTTTCGGACAACTTCTTTTTCTTTTGGTATTTCCATTCCAAAGAGTAGAGTAGGAATCGTTCCTCCATAAAATTTTTCAGG
>CAZHJO010000285.1:0-4552 GCA_964532755.1 uncultured Maribacter sp.
TTTTCAGTTTAGGTGGCGTATTGGCAGGGGTAGGGAGTTTCCTGATCGTGGCTATTGGAAATCCACCGCTACATATGGGTATTGCCGTTATTCTAGTTCTGGTGGTGAATGCGATTTTCTTTAAAAGATATTATCATATTAAAGCTGCTCTCGTAGATAAAGAGCCTTTTAGTTTAAAACTCTTTAAACCCCTGATGATATTGGGCATTGTTTCTTTTATAGCTATGGGGAGTGAAGGCGCTATTGTTGATTGGAGTGGTCTCTATTTAAAGGAAATCAGTTTAGCGCCTGAAGCCCTCTGGGGTGCCGGTTTCCTTGGTTTTCAGATAACGATGACTTTGGGCCGCTTTTTAGGAGATGCGATAAGTACTAGGATTGGCTCCGTAAAAATCGTCGCATTAGGTGCGATTATTGCCATTTCCGGGTATATTTTGGTGCTTACAACGACAACATATTTGTCAATTGCTGGATTTGCCTTAAGCGGATTGGGATTTTCTGTTATGGTTCCTGAATTGTTTCGAATAGGAGGTAACGTCAAAGGAATCGATTCATCGCAGGGAGTTTCATTTATTGCAGGTTTAGGTTATACAGGATTTCTTATGACTCCACCTATTTTAGGGTTTATTGCCAAAAGCTCGTCACTGGTAAGTTGTTTTATTGTACTGCTATGTTGCGGGATATTAATCTTGGCTGCTACTTCTGTTTTGAATCGTAAACGTGTGGGCAGTTAAGGCATACAATTATTTAGTCTTTACTTCAATATTCGAAAAATAAAGTTTGAAGCCTTCATCATTTTTATGCATTTTGGCAATAATAAGCCCACCTTTTTCAATATAATCTTCCCATGTTGTAACTAAGGAAGCTTCAGGTTGATTGCCCTTTCTAAACACCCATTCCTTAATCAAATAATCATCTTCAAAGAAAAAGTCATAGGCATCACCTGGAGTATAGCCACCTTCGGAGCCATAAACGATCGTTAGCTTGTTCATTGGCTTTTTACTTATTGGTGCAATCTCATTCTCTTTGTGCATTGGGGTATAATTACCATTGTCCCATATGAGATTAAAAGGAGCTAGTAGCCAATATTTGTCATTGATGAATCCACCATTGATTTTCGTCGTTACACTATCCATTTTAGACCTATTGTAAGTTATGGTATCCTTTGTTGAGATAGCCGTCACCTGATTTTTTGAAACACTCCAAATCCAGGTCCTTTCAAAATGTGAAGTATCCCTATCCACATTAAAGGTGAACTGCAATACATCAACATTATACCAATTCTCAAAACCACTTTTATAGGCTACTTTTTCAATAAGGCTCAATTCTTTTTCAATCGTTGGTTTTTCCTGTTTCTTTTCAGCTTTGCAAGCAATTAGTCCTATACCGCAGATGATTGTAATTATAAGGGAATATTTCATTTACCAATGTTTATTCAAATATAACGGATTCGATTTATATTCTTGGACTAAAAAGAAAGACCATAATCCCAAAATAGGTTATGGTCCTTCAATAACAATAATAGTGAACTAAGAATATTATACTAAATGTTGGATTATTTTGATTTCACTACAATAGTACCACCACCTTTGATTTGTATTATTGGAAATTCTGTCCTTCTATTTAATTCAAGTTCTTCAGGGCTGCAATTTTCCCTGCCTGTGCAATGGTTTATTAACATTCTCTTTCCGAAACCTTTATAGGAAACTATGTGGTTTTTAGGAACACCATTTGCGATTAAATAATCATAGGTAGACTTTGCCCTTCTTTCTGATAATTGGTCATTATATCTATGACTTCCAATAGGATCAGTGTGTGCCTCTAGTTTAATAACCATATTTGGATAGGTCTTGGTCATTAGCTTAACCACCTTGTCCAGTTCCAATGCGGCGTCTGGCCTAATATTACTTTTGTTGAAATCAAAATAGATTTTATTCAGGTCCGCCAAGAGCTTCACATCAAGGATTGGTTCTAATACGATGTCCTGTCGCATTACTTTTGTTGTCAATGGTGTTGTGAACGTATTTATATATACGCTTTTGTGAGGGTGTGTACGACGAAAAGCATCTATTCTATAGTTACTTTTCCTATTTACGAACATTTTATAATAACCGTTTGCATCAGTCATCATTTCTCCAATGGTTGATTGGTTCTTTTGATCAACGATGGTTATTTGTACACTGTCCAATGGTTGATAATTTACCCCATCGGTAACAAAACCTTCAACCGATAAAGAAGGTGTGAATGCGAATTCATAGATATCATCACTTCCAAGTCCATCTTCCCTATTGGAACTAACGTAACCTGTTATACCATCTTCGTAAGCAAAAAAACCAAAATCATCGCTTGGACTATTTAAAGGGGCACCAAGATTTATTACATCAATTATCTTTTTATTCTCATCATTCACCGTAGAATAAACATCCAACTGGCCAAAACCTACGTGTCCGTCTGAAGAAAAGAACAAGTTGCCTTCACCATTGATGAATGGAAACATCTCATTGCCTTCCGTGTTTACCACAGGACCGGCATTTATGGCTGGGCCAATCCTACCTCTTTCATGGATTTCAGAGTAATATATGTCTGTTCCTCCCATACCCCCTGGTCTGTCAGAAGTATAGTACAGTCTTCTTCCGTCAGGTGAAATAGCAGGGTGCCCTGTTGAATAGTAATCACTGTTGATTCTAAGATTGCGATTAACCAGCCACTCATCATCTATTTTAATAGCGCTGAATATCTTAAGGTTAATCTCTCTTTCAGCACCGTACCCTTCTTTGTTTTTGTAGAAGTTATTCCTAGTGAAATAGATTACGGTATCCTTTTTATAATCAGTAGTGAAAATCAATGAACTTTCATGGAATTTTGTATTGACATCACCTTTAAGATTTTCTGGCTGCGCATCTGGATTATCTGCCTTGACCCTAAACAAATCTAACCACGGCTCCTCATTCCACCCATAAGCATCGCCATTCACCTGATCTTTTCTTGCAGAAGCAAAGTACAGATATTCACCTCGCGCAAAAACGCCAAAGTCACTTTCAGTTGAGTTAAAGGATGCGGGGGTTACATCATATCTTTCCCTACTATTGAATACGACCGAAGCCATATTCCCATCCTTTAGAAATCGTTTTACCCGAGAATCGTTCTTATTGTATTTCTTGTATTTCTTCAACCATTTTTCAGCGAGTTTATGCTGACCATCACTGTAAAGTGCCATGGCATATTTAAAATAATAGTCCGTTGGAACACTTGTATTGTTCACAATGGCCTCAAAATGCGGTATGGCTTTCTTGAAATTCCTGATCAATAGATAACATTCGGCCAATCGCTGGTGGGCGTGGGCCGTATTGAAATCCTTCTCGATCATTTTTTCATATTCACCAATAGCCTTGGCATAGGCGAATTGGCCAAAAAAGTAATCACCCCTCTTTTGGGCACCGTACTGTGCGACTATAAGCTGAGTGAACAACAGTAAGGTAATCAGACTTATGGTTTTTTGAATAGTTTTCATTGTGAATGGTTTTTTTGTCCTAGAAGTATCTTGGAGATATAACGGGCCCTTTGGTTTTCAACCTAAGTTCATAGATCAGGATTACTTCATGTGTTCCTGTAGTATAAGGTCTAAAATCCCCGGTAGGTAAATCATATGCATAACCTAAACGAAAATCCTTAGATACTTGATAGTCAATTAGCGCACCAAAATTCGAGGCATCGTTGAATCTATAGGAGGCTCCAATCCAGAATTTTTCTGAAAAAAGAAAATTTGCCGTTAGATCGTAAGTCGTTGGCGCACCGTTGGTAAACTTTGCAATCATTGTTGGTTTGAATTTGGTGTTTTCCGAAAGATCAAAAACCAATCCACCTATAGCATAGTAATTATTACGCTCCAAGGCTTCAAATTCACCTTCGTTTAAATCGGTATTCAATATTCTTGGTGATGAAACACCAACATACCATCTGTTGGAGCTATAATAAACCCCGGCTCCAAAGTTGGGTGACCAGTTATTGAAGCTCGAATCAAAAAACATATCATTCATGTCAGGGGTTTCCAATACATAATTGGTAAAACCAGCCTTTAAACCAAAAGACAACTTTGCCTTTTCCGTCATCGGCACGGTATATGAAAAGTCACCATAAACATAATTGGTACTTTCAAATCCTAGTTTATCGTTGATATATGACAATCCCAATCCAACACGGTCATTCCGTAAAGGAGCATGAACTGAAAGCGTACTTGTTTTTGGATTCCCGTCAATTCCTGTCCATTGGTTTCTATGTAAGGCGGTAACGTTCAATGTTCCCCTACTACCCGCATAGGCTGGGTTTACAGAAATCGTATTATACATATACTGGGTGAACTGCGGTAACTGCTGAGCAGTTACCGTAGCACCTACAGTAAAGAATATTGCAATTAAGTAATTGTTTAATTTTTTCATTTTTGGGGTTTTTTATTTTGTACCTAGATAGATATATCCGTTAATTGGTTCAAAGTCTCTATTAGTCACTTTAATGATATAATAGTAAGTTCCAGCAGGCAGCATTCCAGAATTTCCAA
>CAZHJO010000286.1:0-4552 GCA_964532755.1 uncultured Maribacter sp.
CGAGCAATTAGAACATATTAAAAGCGAAAAACTGATTGACCAATTGGACCAGCATCTCGGATTTCCGGAGGTCGACCCCCATGGTGATCCCATTCCATCAAAAAATGGGGAATTTAAAAAATCCGTCAAAAAATTATTAAAAGACCTATCGATAGGGACTATTGGAATTTGTGTAGGGGTAAAGGATTCTTCACCCCCATTTTTAAAGTTTTTGGATAAAAATGAAATCGCCTTGGGCGATGAAATTTCGATATTGGACAAAGAAGAATTCGACAATTCTTTTATAATCAAGATAAAGAGTTCCACGATTCATATTTCCAATCAAATAGCATCAAATCTCTATTTAAAAACAACCTAAGAGCCATGCAAGAAGTAATTGACTATTTTGAATCTATCAATCCCATATTGGCCGCATTCTATGCGACCCTCTTCACTTGGGGTCTTACTGCGGCAGGAGCTGCTTTGGTGTTTCTCTTTAAAGGAATGAACAGAGCTGTTCTTGATGGGATGCTCGGTTTCACGGGTGGGGTAATGGTGGCTGCCAGTTTTTGGAGCCTTTTGGCCCCAGGAATTGAAATGAGTGAAGGCGAAGGTTTCGTCAAGGTAATCCCGGCAGCTGTCGGATTCTTATTGGGAGCTGCTTTTATCTTTGGACTTGATAAGATATTGCCCCATTTACATATTAACTTTAAAGAAAGTGAGGGGATCAAAACCCCATGGCACAAGACTACTTTATTGACCTTAGCTATTACGATGCACAATATTCCGGAAGGTCTTGCTGTAGGAGTCTTATTTGGGGGTGTTGCCGCTGGGTTCGATGGTGCCACCATTGGTGGTGCAGTTGCATTGGCGCTTGGAATTGGATTACAGAACTTTCCAGAAGGTTTTGCAGTGGCCGTGCCATTGCGCAGACAGGGGCTGAGTAGGACCAAAAGTTTTATGTATGGCCAGGCATCGGCCATAGTAGAACCAATTGCAGCGGTTTTGGGGGCATGGGCCGTGATGACTTTTCAGCCGATATTACCGTATGCATTATCTTTCGCCGCTGGAGCTATGATCTTTGTAGTTGTTGAAGAAGTGATTCCCGAGACACAACAGGACAAATACACGGATATCGCCACCATGGGGTTTATTGGAGGCTTTATAATTATGATGACCTTGGACGTAGGATTGGGGTAAAAAAGAACGGCCCAATTTTTAGAATTGAATAGTAGGGGTATTCGCTTTGCTATCCTGCATGTTATTGTTTAAGTTTAGCCTTAAATTAATATCCAAGCCATGCAATTCAAAACTATACTTACCTCATTATTCCTTCTTGGTTTTATTATTAACGGAATCGCCCAAAAAAAGAAGTTTTCCTATTTAGATCTTTATGATTTGCAATATGCGTCGGATCCCCAAATTTCACCAAATGGGGAATTAATAGTATATCGCAGAATGAAAATGGATGTGATGAAAGATAAGGCCGTAGGCAATCTTTGGATGATCAAGGCAGATGGATCCCAACATCAAAAACTTACATCAAGGGAGATTAGTGAATCTAACCCAAGATGGTCTCCAACTGGCAATAAATTGGCTTTCGTCAGCGACACTGATGAGGGTTCAGAAATATATATGTTTTGGGTGGGGTCTAACAAAATCGCAAAAATATCACAACTACCATTTAGTCCAAGTTCATTGACATGGTCGCCCAAAGGCGATCAATTGGCATTTAGTATGAACCAACAAAAGAAACCTCCGGTAATTGCTAAAATGCCTAGAAAACCAAAAGGTGCCAAATGGGCAGATGAACCAAGAATAACAGATAGGGTCTATCACGAGGCTGATGGTAGGGGCTATATAGAACCGGGATTCAACCATATTTTTGTAATCCCCGCCAATGGTGGGGCACCCCGTCAAATAACATCTGGAGATTATCACCATAGGGGAAGACTTTCTTGGACAAAAGATGGAAAGGAAATTTATTTTTCGGCAAACCGGAATGATGATTGGGAATATGATTTTAGAAATAGTGAAATCTATAAAGTAGGTGTCAATAGCGGGGACATAAGCGTATTGACCAACAGAATGGGTCCAGATAGTAATCCCACAGTTTCTCCCAATGGCGAGCACATTGCCTACATTGGTTATGACGATAAAGTACAAACCTACCAGGTTCGAAAATTATATCTAATGAATTTGGATGGGAGTGGGAAAAAGGTTATTTCTGAAGGATTGGATAGAAGTATTTCCGATATTGTATGGGATAGCAAAAGTGATGGACTCTATTTTACCTATGATAATAAGGGCAATAGCAAGGTAGGTTATATTACTTTGCATGGAAAAGTAACCAAACTTGCCGACGACATGGGAGGCACTACCATAGGAAGACCGTATGCAAGTGGATCATTCAGCGTATCAAAAACAGGCGCTATTGCGATGACGAAATCCAGGCCTAAACATCCTGCGGATGTGGCTATTTTAAAACCCAAAAGCAAATCTACCATCAAAATAACCAATTTGAATAAGGGATTGTTGGATTATAGGATTTTGGGCAAGGTTGAGGAAGTATGGTACAAATCATCTGTTGATCAACGAGAAATCCAAGGGTGGGTGGTTTATCCACCGGACTATGACGCTACCAAAAAATACCCATTCATGATTGAAAACCATGGCGGGCCAATTTTAAATTATGGTGATCGTTTTTCGGTTGAAATGCAATGGTATGCCGCAGCAGGATATATCGTTTTTTATCCTAATCCCAGAGGAAGTACCGGGTATGGAGAGGAGTTCGGCAATTTACTGTACAACAACTATCCAGGGGATGATTATCATGATGTGATGGACGGTGTTGACTATTGTATCGAAAAGGGAATAGCGCACGAAGATCAGTTATTTGTTACCGGAGGTAGTGCAGGCGGAATAATGACCGCATGGATAATCGGTAAAAACAATAGATTTGAGGCTGCTGTTGTTGCTAAACCAGTGATGAATTGGATTAGTAAAACCCTCGTGGCCGATAATTATTTTGGCTATGCAAACTCGCGTTATCCCGGGCAACCTTGGGAGAATTTTGATGGTTATTGGAAATTTTCACCACTTTCGCTCGTTGGTAATATAGATACCCCTACTATGGTCATGGTGGGGATGAACGATCTAAGGACACCGCCAAGTGAAGCAAAGCAGTTATACCATGCCCTTAAATTGAGAAAAAAGGAAACCGTTTTTGTTGAAATACCGGGCGCAAGTCATGGAATAGCAAATAGACCAAGTAATCTAATTGCCAAAATAGCACATACCTTGGCCTGGTTTGATAAGTATAAGGATACGGAAAACGATTAGTATTGTGAAAAAAAGACACCGATATTGGAATGCAATCATTGTACTCACGGTACTTGTTTCTCTTTTGGCTTTTGCTGCACACTATAAGAATTGGACCAAGGTAGAGCCAGATCAAGTCAAAATACTATCAGGTTTCTACTATAAGAAGTTGAGGTACTCAGAACTGGATAGCATTGCTATGGTTAGTAAGATCCCACCTATGGAAAGATTAAACGGCTTTTCGGCCCTTGAAAAGGAAAAAGGTCTTTTTAGGGAGTTTAAAGACTCACTAACCACTAAAAAAGTACATGTGTATATTGATAACCTATCCAATGAAAAAATAAAAGTGATTTATAATGATTCTTCAAAACTCTATATAAACTACGCGGACAGTATAAAAACGTTGGATTTGTTCAATCTTCTGAAAAGTAAAATAGTGTCCCCTTGATCAAAATAATAAACAAAATGGCGAAAACCCGATAGTGTCTTGCTATCGGGTTTTCTTTTGGATTAAATTAAGGATGCATTAGCATATTGTGTTAAAGAACTACGAAATAGAAATAATAATGCAATAAATCCGTTAAAAAAAGAGATGTAATGCATGGACCTTAACAAAACAATGCGTTTTCATCAGACCAAACTTAACAATGACTTAATCTTCTAACCCCATGAAAAAGCGCATAGTATTATTTATAATAGGCTTGTTATGTACAAGTTCATATGTACAAGCACAGAATAGTGTGGATATTGATGGGCGGCTTCAACCTATCCTGACCGAGTTTTTTGAACAATGTAAAAAGTACAATATTGACTATCATTCAAAACTATTCCAACTAAAGAATATAGATATTGTCAATCATTTGCCTCTTGAGGAAAATAACACGGTATTGGGCATGGTCTCAAGAGATGAGGCCGGGGACATAGATAATATCTTCATCAATTGGGCAGCTTTGTTAGATAATGAAATTCTTAAAGTAGTGGCATTTCATGAATTTGCACACCATTTTTTGGATTATAAGCATACTTGCGATAACTGCGATGAAATCATGGCTGAAACCAATGTCAGTTATTTCGATATTGCACGCGATTGGGACCATCAAGTCAAAATGCTATTCACGACTTCGCCAATTTACCTAGCAAAACGTAACGGGGATACAGTAGCGACCAATGTATCGTTTTAATCGAAGTTTTAGCAATGGGAAGTTAATTAAATGTGGTAATTATTATCACACCTTTAGCTCCTCTGGTTCCA
>CAZHJO010000287.1:0-4543 GCA_964532755.1 uncultured Maribacter sp.
CTTAAATAAAGTCGGAATTGCTTTATCCTTATTTTTTTTACCTATTGTTGCATCTTTCTGTCTTAATTTTATCTGTTGATTTGCTGTGATTTCCTTGAGCAATTGTACCCTGCCATTAGGCCAGGTGACTTTTATACTATCCAATTTATCAATTCTTCCCAAGCCAAAATGAAGGGCGTGCTCCACGGAGGACAGATATCCCCGATAGGGTGTAAAAAATTGCTTTTGGAGCCTCCCTTGGTAAAAAATTTCAACCTGACTTCCGATTCCCGCTACGTTGGGTGCTTCTCCTTCAAATATGAATTTTATGTAGTTGTTATTTTCGTCCAGGATCATTTTATTTTCATACAGGCCAGCGGGATCATCTATATTGTTAATTACGAGATCCAAATCGCCATCATTATCAAAATCCGCATAGGCTGCACCATTGGAGTAGGTAGGTTTTGAAAATCCTGCTTTATCGGTAATATTTTCGAATTGAAGGTTGCCTTTGTTTTTAAACATAAAATTATGCAATTTAATACCTGGCAATTTGTTCAATTCTTCCAAGCGTTGCTTTCTATTTGCCTCTTCAGTACCCATGGTCAATACTTGATTGCCATAGACCATAAAATCCAGATTGGTGATGTCCTGTCTGTATCCGTTGGTGATGAACAGGTCTTTTTGAGTGTCGTGGTCAAAATCTGCAAATAAGGCACTCCAGCTCCATTCTGTAGCTGATATTCCAGCAAACTGGCCAATTTCACTGAACGTGCCGTTGCCGTTATTCAATTGCAAGGTATTGCGAATATATTGTGGCTGATAACCGTCGGAAATGCTGTTTTGAAATTCATCATAATTATTTCCCATCATGGTTAGTTTCCAACGTTTATTGTCGGGCGGCAGCATATCCAATACCACTACATCCATTAAACCATCATTGTTTATATCCGCAATGTCGTTGCCCATGCCATTAAAGGTAAGATGTCGCATATAACTACTGATTTGGTTTATAAAAGTGCCATCTCCTTGGTTAATGTACAACAGATCATCAGTAAGAAAATCATTGGAAACATAAACATCGGGCCAACCATCAATGTTCATATCGCATATTTCAACGCCCAGTCCAAATCCTTCTATGAGAATATTGGCTTCCTCTGAAACATCGGTAAAGGTTTGGTCGCCATTATTGCGGAATAGCTTATCGGCTGATGGGGCTTTGCCAGTACGATCTTTGGGACGGGGGGTATTTCGATTAAAATCAACTAGGGCATTGCTCAATAAATACATGTCCAAATCCCCATCCCCGTCATAGTCAAAAAAATTGGATTGGACGGAGTAGCTCTCATCGGCCAAGCCATAAGCGGAAGCTGATTCTTCAAATCGCAGTTTCCCATTCTTCATTCCATTGTTGATGAATAACAGATTTGCCCTATCGGCACCAGTAGAGCCTCGGGGTCCTCCTTTACAGACATAAATGTCTTGATAGCCATCTTGATTTATATCTACAATGGCAACACCATTTGACCAATTGCTGGAACTAACATTTGCAGTTTGGGTTATATCCTCGAATTTCCAATTCCCAAGATTGCGATACAACGAATTACTAACCATATTGCCGGTGAAATAAATATCCTGATAGCCATCCAAATCAAAATCGGCCACCGCGACCCCAGCCCCATTGTACATATATTCGAATTCCAGCACGGCAAGTTCACCATCTAATTTAAGGGCATTGCTAAACCTTACTTCAGTGTCTTTTGGGGAATGTTCCTTAAATATTTTGTGGTTTGTATCATTACAGGCGACCAGCACAAGAATCAGGTATACTGCACTGATGATCGTCAGCCTTTTTATAGTAGTATGAAACATACAACGAATATAATTACAAAGGATGAAAAAAAAGAATCCAACCTCCTTAAAGAGATTGGATTCCAATAGATGTAAACTAACTCAAACTAACTCAACTTTTAAACAATAATTATGTGGGTTAACTGTATAAAGGCTTCTAGTAACCCGAGTTTTGTATCAATAACCCATCAGAACGATCAACTTCTGATAAAGGAAAAGGGAATACATTGAATTTATCGTCCCAAGCGGCACCAAAAATCTGAGATCCGATTCCCCATCTTGTAATATCAAACCATCGATGTGGCTCTAAGGCCAACTCAACTCTTTTTTCCTGCATCATGGCAGTGAGTGGATCAGGATCCATTGGGTCCGTCAATCCAGCTCTATCCCTTATATCTTGGATTTGCTGCACTGCAATACCTAAATCCCCTCCTCCTTGAATAAGTGCCTCAGCATACAGCAACTTTAGTTCAGCAAAACGGAACCAGCGCTCGTTGTTAAAATCGGCTTGCTGATTAGGGGAATGATTGGCAGGAACGGTATTACCTTCTCCTCTATACTTTTTAAGGGTATAGTTTGTAGAAGACCACTCAGTATCGTATGGTAATGAAGTAAAAGTGGTATAATACATATCACCGTCCTGATAAAAATTGGTTGCTACCCTGGCATCTCCCGGCTCATAGGCGTCGACTAAATCTTGGGTAGGTGCCCACCATCCGAGCTTTCCTCCTGGTGCGCCATTACCTGCATCCCAGTACCAACCCCGGCCTGTTCCTTGCGAGGCTTTAAAATTTTCGGAGTGTGTATCATCGAAAACCCAAAGGTTATCATCTGAAAATGGCCCCCCATATTGAATCTCAAAAATAGATTCGGCATTATTTTCATTGTCGAAAGCAAAAACGCTTTCGTAGTCTGGCATTAGTGAATAAGGACCGTTATCAACCACATCAGCGAGCGCGGTTATAGCTGTTGGCCAATCCTGTTTCCAAACGTTTACCTTACCAATATAGGATTTAGCGGCCCAAGCAGTTGCCCTACCTGTATTACCACTATCCCAAGCATCAGGAAGACCGGTTGCGGCAGTGGCAAAGTCGGCTAGTATCGCTGTGAACAGTTCATCCTGAGTAGCATTTGGCAATGCCAAATTATTAATATCGGTTAAAACTTCTACTGCTAGTGGAGGCGTGCCAAACAATTTCATTGCTTGAAAATGAAACCAAGCGCGAAGAAACTTAGCCTCAGCATCCAAAACCGTTTTGTCTTCAGCAGTCAATTCATTATCACCTTCTAAATTTTTCAAAACAATATTCGCTCTAAAAATCCCTTCATAAATCTGGGTGTAGACAGCGGCGTATGGTATATCACTGCTGCGAATTTGCAAATTATCTATATCTTGGGAAATCCCATCTGATGTAACGTTGTCTGCTGCCACGTCATCGGTGATGGTCATTGTGATTTTCCAAAACTCCCCTCTTTCAGAAAGTGTTTCTGTACTGGTGCCCCAAAAATCCTGTATAGAGGAATAGGCCGCAAATATGGCCCCATCAAAATTCGCCCTCGTCTTGTAGAAAGAATTTTCGGTTATCCTATCCAACGGTTGCAAATCTAATTCATCATTGCACGAGAAAACGCCAAGGAAGCAGAGACTTGCGATAAATACATATATTTTTTTCATAATCGTTTTATTATAAAGATATTAAAATTATAGCCTAATTAAAAGTCACTGTCCACCCCACCTGTATAATTCTCGGTAGCGGGGAAACACCACCATCTTGACCTGTGGCCAAGGTAAAGTCTCCTTTTTGAAAACTTTGAGCACGGGTAACTTCCGGATCAAAACCTGAATAACTCGTAAATGTTGCCAAGTTTTGTGCTGCCAAATAAAATCGCATGTTGGAAACAAGATTATTTGTCCAGCTATCAAGCGTTGCCTTTGGAAGGTTATAACCCAGTTGTATATTCTGAATACGTAAATAACCTGCATCTTCTATCCAACGATCTGAATAACGATTGTTGGAATTAGGATCGTCCCTGGTCAATCGAGGATTTGAACTTGAGGTGGCAGTGCCTTCCCCTGTCCAACGATTTAATACCTGTGTACTAAAGTTACTGGACCCTGAAAGATCTTCCAAAGATATCCGGGATGCATTGTAGACCTGCTTATCACCTACGCCACGAAGATTAATTGTAAGATCCCAACCTTTATACTCTGCGCCTAAGTTCATCCCATAGTAAAAACCTGGGAAAGGGCTTCCTAAAATTGTTCGATCCCCAGCATCGACAGTACCATCCCCATTGACATCTACAAAACGTATGTCCCCAGGTTCGGCACCGCTGGAATTGGCATCTGGTAATGCAGCGCCGGCTTCCGCCGCGTTCTGATAGAGACCATCGGTTTTATAGCCATAAAAATGCCCTAAAGATTCACCTTCAATAGTCCTATGTGTCTGCGCACCACCAATACCGGAAACAATTTGGGGTATTTGACCCAAATCTGTAACTTCATTTTTCACGGTGGTGATATTACCACCAATACTGTAATTAAAATCCCCTATCGTATTGTTATAATCAAAGGCAAACTCAATCCCCCTATTTTTTATCTGCCCAATATTGGCATCAGCTGGTAAAAAATAACCAGATACAAAAGGTAGTGGTAAACCAAGTAAAACATCATCGGTCGTTTTGTTATAGTAATCCGCAGTTATTGAAAGCC
>CAZHJO010000288.1:0-4530 GCA_964532755.1 uncultured Maribacter sp.
CCAAGTACTTTCTTGGCCAAAGTACCACCGGCGTGTACAAAGGCCATACCATCACCTTCCAACTTTTGCATGATAAAACCTTCACCACCGAAAAGACCTCTACCCAAACGTTTTGAGAATTCAATGCCTACGGAAACTCCCTTGGCCGCACATAGGAATGCATCTTTCTGGCAAATAAATTTCCCCTCCTTTTCAGAAAGGTCTATAGGTAGTATCTTCCCTGGATATGGTGATGCAAAACTTACCTGTTTTTTTCCTTGTCCCACGTTTAGAAAAGCGGTCATAAAAAGACTTTCACCCGTTAGCACGCGCTTACCGGCTGAAAATATTTTACCTAAGACACTATTGTCCTGATTTGAACCATCCCCAAAAATGGTATCCATCTTTATGTCGGAATCCATCATCATAAAACTGCCTGCTTCTGCCACAACAGCTTCCTGGGGGTCGAGTTCTATTTCGACATATTGCATTTCCTCGCCAAAAATCTCGTAGTCTATTTCGTGATTTGTGTTACTCATTTTAATTGCTTTTGATTTTAGTTTTATTCAATTCCATAATATAAGTATTTGTTACTTCTAATTTGTTACAATATTTATATCTCTACAAAATGAAGGGGGTATTGTTTCTAAGTAGAATTTACTTACTATCTTAGTTCTTATTAGTGAGATATTGTCAATGATGCTATCTAATTGTTGGCAAACATTTCAAACCGGAATGTAAAATCATGAATAAATTTATAGTTATTTTATCCTTTTTATTGGCGACATCACAACTTTTGAGTCAAAAAGGGATTGACTTAAGGAGCGATAAGGCTTTAACCAATGTTTTTGACGAAACTGAAATTAAGGGTTTGGAATCAATGATTCGGTATGTGGACAATATGGTTTTAAATAGAGAGAAAAAAACCGACGCCAATGAAGCCTACCAACTTTATTTTGAAAAAATCGCGCAAACTTCGGAATATAACGTCCCTTTTGAAGAAAACCTAAAATATGAATTCTTAGAGAGTTTGGACTCCATGCAATTCGCCTCCATCTGGACCTTTGATCGCCATTACGAAACGATAAGAACAAGTGATACAGTCTACCGTAATCTTGAGCATATAAAAGTGTTGCATGTAAAAAGTAATAGCAAATACATGGACTATTTGGAAGAAATTGGAAGAGAAGACCCCTTTTACAAAATATTGTACCGAGATTTCTCTAAACTTGGAAATCTGTCTGCAAGTACATATGGTATACTTTTTATAGAAAGACTCACGAATTTTGATTTTAATATTCCCAAAAATAGATTATGGGCAGCAATCTGTCTTTTAAGAAAAGAGGAGCCTATCGAAAAGAAACTTGATAGGTATCATGAAAATAAGTGAAAACGTTTGCAATAAAAGCTATAATTAAATTCTACCTATCTCCTAATCTATTTCGTGTACATTCATTTTTTTTTAGTCTTTAGTTTATAGTTGTTAGTTGCTAGCAACGCCAAATTGTGACAATCTAATCTGTTATTTATACGTTTTGGAATCGATAACATCAGGATCGTTGAACACTTAACCCTTTAACTTAATTGTCCACTCAAATTTAAAGGTAGAGACCACTACCCCATCTTCATTAACTCCGATTGATTTCATCCAAATGGTCTGCCCTTCACCTGTAGCAATGGTTTTATCCAAGGCATCTTTGATTAAATATCCGTCTTCACAGGTAAATGTGATTCTTCCCGTAGCCTTTTTTGAAAAATTGGCGGTATTATTAGCGACCAACATTGAGATACTCTTACCACTTTCCTTTATTTGATCAATGACCATAGTCCCTGTACTGAACTCCGCAGCCATACCCTGAACAGCCCAAAACATAGACTTAAATGGATTCTGATTGAACCATCTATGCTTAACTGTCACTATGGCTTTTTGTTTATCAATATACTTTAGGCGTACACCGCACCACCAGGCTGATGGTAATTTGAAAAAAGTGAACGTATTGAATTTTCCTGTGGAAGCACCCATATTCATTATAATTTTCCCTAAATGTATGTAAAATAGTTGAAGTATGAATTGTTAAATTTTTGTTAATATTTAGTACTATGTCTTGCATAGTACCTTCTTTTAGATATATATTTGTATAAGAAAATAATAGGCCATGACAGACACCTTATCAAAACACGAGAAAAATTTATCGGCGATTATACATGCGTCGACCTTTAGTAAGTTCTTTATTCCCTTTGGTAATTTCATTCTTCCATTAGTATTATGGAGTGCCAATAAGAAGGAATATGAGTTTGTGGATTATAATGGGAAGCAAGCTTTGAACTTCCAGATAAGCATACTTTTATATTCCATTATTTTGGGTATTGTTAGTATTCCTTTCTTTCTTGGATTCATACCTGAAATATTTGACCACGGCCATTTTGGATTGGATAACCTTAATAGTTATAACAATTTCAACATTGACTTTGATTTTGACGATATGCCTTTTGGCACATGGATATTCCCAATTGGAATTGCAGGGCTTTTGCAAGCAGGGCTTTTTATCATAAATGTGGTCTACACCATTTTGGCCACCATTAGAACAAGTGAAGGTCAGACTTTCAGTTATCCCATTACAATCAAATTCATTAAATAGTATAGTTATGAACAGCAATCAAACAATCAGTTGCAATTTAGTTGGTACTCATCATACCAAAGGAGTTTAATCATCAATCAAATCCTGTCCTGAATTTATTTTGGAACATCTTAATCAAATGTCGCGAATCGAAAGAGATACAGGGCCGGTAAAACGAACAGTTAAATTAATAGAATCATGAAATTATGAATGTAGAAAACACAAAAGCACAAATGCGCAAAGGGGTTTTGGAATACTGCATACTTTCCATTCTTAATGGAGAGGACAAATATGCTTCAGAAATTCTGAGTACCTTAAAAGACGCTAAGATGCTCGTAGTTGAAGGGACCATTTATCCCCTTCTAACGAGGCTTAAGAATGCAGGCCTGCTCAACTATCGTTGGGAAGAGTCTACTTCGGGACCCCCACGAAAATATTATACGTTGACCGAAACCGGTAAGTTATTCCTTAAGGAATTAGATAGCACTTGGGACGAATTAAGAATGGCCACGAATGTGGTAACCAACAAAAAAAACAAAAAATAATGAACAGGACAGTAAATATAAATCTCGCTAATACACTTTTTCACATGGATGAAGAAGCGTACAACAAAATGCGTCGTTATTTAGAAGCAATAAAACGGTCATTCGTCAATACCCCTGGTAGCGATGAAATACAAGCCGATATCGAAGCGCGTATTGCCGAACTTTTTTATGAAAAATTGGAAAACGAACGTCAGGTAATTACACTTAAGGAAGTAGATGAAGTTATTGCGGTCATGGGCCAGCCAGAGGATTACATGATCGATGAGGATATTTTTGACGATGAGCCAAAAGCGAAATCCACAGCATCAAGAACTGCGGGTAGCGTTAAGAAATTGTACAGGGATATGGATAATAAATATATCGGCGGTGTATGTTCCGGATTGGAGCATTATCTGGGATTTGATGCCCTATGGATCCGCATTATATTCATTATTGTGGCACTAACGACCGGCTTTGGTTTTATCGCCTATATACTTCTATGGATCTTAGTTCCTGAAGCAACAACAACTTCCCAAAAATTGGATATGACGGGAAAGCCCGTGAATATCAGCAACATAGAACGTAAAGTGAAAGAAGGGTTTGACGACGTTGCTGATAAGGTCAAAAGTGTTGACTATGAAAAAATGGGAAACAAAGTGAAGAGCAGTAGCAAAACGTTCTTTGATACGCTAGGTGATGTTATTATGTTCCTATTCATGGTAATCGGTAAATTCATAGGAATCTTGCTGATCATTATCGGAGCAGCTACCTTAATAGGATTGTTTGTAGGGTTGTTTACCGTTGGCGTATTGGATATGATCCATATACCAGGCGTAGATTTCTACAATATGGTAAACTCAACCAACGCACCAGTATGGGTAGTTTCATTATTGTCCTTCTTTGTCGTGGGTATTCCTTTCTTTTTCGTTCTCTACCTGGGACTGAAAATACTGGTGAACAACCTAAAATCAATCGGTAATATCGCTAAATTCTCTTTGTTGGGTCTATGGTTGATATCCCTGATAACCTTGGTCGTTTTAGGTATACGTCAGGCGGCGGCACATGCATATTCAGATAGTATTTCAATAGAGCAACCAATTAATTTTGATGTTCCCATTGACACTTTACAAATAAGTATGCATTCGTCCGAGCTTTATCAGAAAAGAAGAAATATGGCTATTGACGGCGTTATGGTAACGTCATCTGATACAGGGGAGGAAATTTTGGTTTCCGATGATGTACGCCTTTCCTTAAAGAAATCCAAAGACAGTGTGGTTAGAATTAAAATCCGTAAGGATGCGAACGGTAGTTCATTCAATGAAGCCAAGGAAATAGCGGGCAATATTGAGTATTCTTATGCCGTGGAAGGCAATTCAATTGTCTTGGATGACTTTTTGACCACCTCGATG
>CAZHJO010000289.1:0-4519 GCA_964532755.1 uncultured Maribacter sp.
AATATAGGCCGCTTGCCATGGGGCGATTTTGAACAAACACTGGCCGGTTCCCGTGTACGGTTCAATGTTAATTCAGACTTACAGTTAAATAGTTACCTACAATACGATACAGTTAGCAGAACCCTTGGCGTGAACGTAAGGGTTCACTGGATTTTCTCCCCTTTAGGCGATGTTATCCTTGTTTTCAATCACAATACGTTTGACGATGACATTTCGAACAATTGGGTTCTGCAGAATCAGCAGATTTTATTGAAGTTGAGGTATAATTTCAGATTGTAATCACTAGATCATACCTAAAACCTAATTGAAAAGACCGCGAAAAATAAACCTAGGTTACCTTGCCGGGTATTTCATTAACACCATACCTTGAAATTTGTTATCTTAGGTACAGCTATTCGATTTTCTATTGGCTATTGCACCCAATTCCCCGTTGCATATACAGAAGACATTCACGGCTAGCAATACCAACCATTGCCCATCAGTATTAAAAAAATGAAAGCCATTCTAATTGAAAAATACGGATTACCGGAGCAAGTGCTTAGTTTAAAGGAAGTAGCAAGACCCACCCCAAATGAGAGTGAAGTTCTAATAAAAATTAGAGCAACCGCAGTGAATGACTATGACTGGAGTATTGTTAGGGGTAAACCCCACTTGTATCGATTAATGTATGGATTGTTAAAACCTAAGCGCAGGTTTCTGGGAATGGAATTAGCAGGCACAATAGAAGCCGTAGGTCCTAATGTTGGGCAATTGAAAGTAGGTGATTCGGTATTTGGGGATATATCGAATTATGGATTTGGGACTTTTGCCGAGTACATTTGCATCAATGAAAATGCCGTAAAAAAGAAACCCATTAAAGTAAGTTTTGAAGAGGCCGCGGCACTTCCACACGCTTCTACCCTAGCCTTGCAAGCACTAAGGGATATGGGCAATATCAGGGAAGGGCAGAGAATTCTAATAAATGGTGGCGGTGGTGGTGTCGGAACCATAGGTTTACAATTGGCAAAACTTCATAATTGTAAGGTTACAGGGGTTGATTCCTTAGAGAAATTGGATATGATGAGATCAATTGGTTTTGATCATGTCATTGATTATAAGGAAACAAATTTTACTAAAACGGAAGATCAATATGATTTAATATTGGATTGTAAGACTAACCAATCTGCATTTTCTTACTTAGGAACTTTAAAACCTAATGGTAAGTACGTGACTATAGGCGGCAAGGTGGACAAATTGATCGGATTGCTGTTTTTAGGTAAGATCATATCTGGTTTCTCTAGGAAAAGGCTTAAAATATTAGCCTTAAAACCCAATAAAGATTTGGATTATATCTGTACCCTTTTAGAACAAAACAAAATTGAATGTGTAATTGATGGGCCTTATATATTGGAAGATATACCAAGGTTAATCCAGTATTTCGGTGAAGGAAGACATAAAGGCAAAATTGTTATTAAAATGACCTGACAACTAAGTGCCCGAGACGATTGATTAAATGCATATGAAATATTAAGAAATAGGTAATAACACAATACGTATGTGGGATAAAAGATTGAAAATATATGATGATCTAGTGGCAAAATGTGCGCGGTTTGAGCGTAAAGGCAAAACAATGCCCTATACTTCTGCAAATGGCTATATGTTCTCCCTGTTGAACAAAGCGGGTGAAATAGGAATTCGATTTTCCAAGGAAGTCCAGGAAAAATATATGAAAGAACTTAATACTACCTTCTACAAATCATATGGAACAACAATGAAAGGGTATATTCTAATTCCGGATAAAATGCTTGGTGATCTAGACAATTTAGCCAAATATCTAAATGAGAGCTATGATTATGTAATGAACCTTGAGCCCAAATAAAGCGGTACGAATTTTATAAGGAGCGCAATACAATTGTCAATAATGATTTAAAAACGATAAAACTTCAATTATGAAAAAGACAATCATTCTTCTCATGGCAATAAGCCTTGCGATTCAATTGAATGCCCAAAACGACAAAGCTTCCTCTCCAATAATTTTCATCTATGACGCAAGTGGCTCTATGTGGGGTGAGATGCAGGACAAAACAAAAATGGAGATTGCAGCTGAAGTATTGACAACTTCAATCAACACCCTCCCTGAAAATCAAAAAATTGGATTTGTCGCTTATGGTCATCGTAAAAAGGGGGACTGCAAGGATGTAGAGTTTCTGGTTAATCTTGAAAATGGAACAAAATCCAAAGTAAACCAATCTATCAAGGCAATAAAACCGCTCGGAAAAACGCCTTTGGCCTATTCCGCCCTTCAGGTAATCGAAAAGCTACGCCAAACCAAGCTCAAAGCAACTATTATTTTGGTAACAGATGGCATTGAATCCTGCGGTGGAAGTATTTGCGATGTGATAAAAGCGGCTAAAAAAGAAGGAATCGATTTTAAACTACATATCATTGGGTTCGGCCTGATAAATGCGGATACCAAGCAGCTGGAATGTGCTGCCGAAGCGGGTGGCGGAAATTATTACAGTGCTGCCGATGCCGGTGCTTTAGGAGATGTTTTGGACAATGCCACAACTGCGACGGTAGACGAACCTGATGCTAACTTTACAGTATATACCATTAAAAATGGAATTGCTATAGATGCCTTGGTAAAAGCTTATGGTATGAATGACAAAAAAAATCCAATTTTAGTACGTACCTATAAAGATACCGCCCGTTTTTACTTACCCCCCAGTACATACAATTTTGAAGTTGTTCCTTTGGGAGGTTCTGATGTTGATATGATAGCCATTTCTGACATCGAAAGCTTTGAGGATAAAATTGGACATCAGACGATTTCTTTCGATGGCGGAAAACTTGGTGTTACAACAACCAATAATGGCGATAATTGGGACTGTGTCGTGAAGCTGATTGACCAAAATGGAAAAGTTGCTGGAACTACGCGGACATATAGGGCACCAAAAGAAGTTGAAGTAAATCCAGGCACTTATAAAGTAACCATCCAAGCTTTGGCCATGGAGGGGATGGATACGTATACAGAACTTGGGAATATCAATATTCAAGCAGGTAGTACAACACCCATTTCCCATGATTTCAAAACTGGCAATTTTGAAATATTCACAAAAGTAGGCGATGAAAACATAGATACCGTCGTAAAAATAATTGAGGTAAACTCCGGTAAAAACGTTGCAGGGGCTCGTACATATACAAAAGGCGTCAATTTTTTACTGAATCCAGGCACATACGAGGTAAAGGCCACCCCATTGGGCGTTCATAAGAGCAAAAAATTCCAAGAATTTACTATAGAGGTGAAACAAGGTACCCTAACTACTAAAGAATTAAAATTCTAAGGCGATGAAAAAGCTTGTCAAACCCGCTAGCTTACTATTTTATATCTTGATCGTGATCTTGTTCTTTTTCATTGGGCTCTATGTCGCAAAATTAGTGGATGCGGGTAAAGGTCAAATGCTTGCAGGGGGAGCCATCGTATTGTTCTATGGCCTAATCTCTGCTGGACTTGCTTTTGTTTTAGCACTGTTTGTGGCGTATGCAGTGAAACATAGTACACTTGTCAGGATGAATAAGATCTTTGGGGTACTGTTCTTTATTTTAGTGTGCATAATAGCATATATGTTCATGTCTCACTAGAAAAAATGTCTTTGGACCAGGAGGCCTTTACCGAATCATGTTAGACTACACCATCTAATAGCAAAGCGATAGTAAAAGTTCATGCAGACCATAAATCGTAAATTAAAGAAATTTTTATGCCATGGCCCTTTTTACCTCTAAACGCGAGAAACAGCTTTGGTTATGGGTATTTGCCGTCATTATTGCGATATTCTCTACATTATTTTTTGGACAACCCCTTGCAGAGCTCTTTAGTAGCCAAGATGCACGTGCTGTTGTGTTTTCAATAGTGATGTTGCTAGTGGGAACGACTATCTTGATACACGCCATAAAATCAAAACCAAGTAGTTTAGAATTAACGCTATGGATAGGACTTGCCGCGGTTTATACCATGTTCATACTTCGATTGGGGATGCCTGATCGCAGTCACCTCATAGAATACAGTGTATTGGCAATTTTTATTCACAAAGCAATTTTGGAACGTAACAATCAAACTAGGGGGATTCCTCTGCCTGGATTAATAGCCCTGGTCATAAGTTTTACGATTGGAGTGATTGATGAATGTATTCAAATACTATTGCCGGATCGTTATTTCGATCCCGAGGATATTTTGTTTAATGGCATGTCCGCTACCATGGCCATTGGGTCTAATGCGATTATGCACTGGGTTCGTGATCGTAGGAACAAGTCTAAGATGACAAAGTGACAAAAGGAGAAAAACACAAAAAACAATAACTGCACTATTTCTTTATGACTTCTTCCTAATTACTAAATTACTATCTTTAATACCCGTGATATCAGCACTTAATAATCCTGGTTTATTTCAGAATTTGCAGTCACGCCCAACCTTCAAAACGATAATAAATATGAGAGTTTCTCTTCTTTATTTGTTGATTCTTTTTATTCTCCCTTCAGTAGT
>CAZHJO010000290.1:0-4515 GCA_964532755.1 uncultured Maribacter sp.
TTAGATAGACAGTATGACCTGCATATAATACCGTTTAACGAAGGAACATAGAGTTAACCGAAAGCTCTAGTTGAAATTGCTATTTTAGAATTGTATAATGGCATAAGATTATTTTGCTTACCCTTGAAAAACATATCGCTTTGCTGGTGTGCACGCTTTGCACACAAGTTATCCTATCCCAAAATCTGATCAAAAATCCAAGTTTTGAGGATTTTGAAAATTGCCCTGAACAACTAGGGAATTTTGATGAAGATGTACAAAATTGGTCAACACCCACAATAGGTTCAACAGATTATTTCAATGGCTGTAGTACAGCCATGGGTACACCCGAAAACTTCAATGGTTCCCAACCTTCCGATTTTGGAGTTGGCTATGCAGGCTTGTATTTATATGCACCGGATGATTATCGCGAATATCTTCAAGCAGAACTTAGCCATACCCTGAAAAAAGGGAAAAAATATAAAGTTTCTTTTTATGTAAGTCTAGCGGAAAGATCCGATTTTGCCATTAAGGAATTCGGGGTATTGTTTTCAAAGAACCTATTGCATTTTCCAATACGCAAAGAGCTTTCAAAAATGCATTTGTATAAAGATCGTGAGAATAAATACAATCTTATTGAAATAGGCTATTCCAATTTCTATTCAGACACCCAAGACTGGATTTTAGTACATACAGAGTTCAAGGCCAAGGGCACTGAAAATTTTATAAACATAGGTAATTTTAAAAATAACAAGCGTACACGACTGTTCAAGACCAAGAGAAATGCCAAACAAGGCGCCTACTACTATATTGATATGGTCTTGCTTGAGTCGGCAGAACCCACCGATTTTGTCGAAAAACCACTTGCAATCACTGCGAATTCCGGGATTGATACCTTTGAATTGGATAAAACCCATGTTTTTGAGAATGTTCTATTTGATTTTGATGATTTCAATTTGCTTGAAACCGCTAAAAAAGAAGTGCAAAGGATCTATGATTATCTGAAGGAAGACACTTCACTGCTTATAGCAATAGAAGGGCATACTGATTCTATTGGCTCTGAGGTATATAATATGTCACTTTCGAACAAAAGGGCACAAGCAGTTGCAAATTATTTGATGCAGTTGGGACTATTGGATAATCGTATTGTTTCGCAAGGAAATGGTGGTTTAAGACCCATAGCCAGTAATGCATCGGAAGAAGGAAGAAGGCAAAACAGAAGAGTTGAATTCACTATTTCAAAAAAAGAATGACCCGTCTCTAATAATCCGAGTATTCCGTAGGATATAAGAACATTCGATCAATGTGTGAAACATTGTTCTGGTACTTTGGCATCGATGATATTTCCTTCCACTTGGGCGCATTGCCAAATGATTTCCAAAGCTCGTCCCTTACTTCTTGATTTTTAAAGGTTGTCATATACATTAGATTCGGCATTTTGTCCCCAGAAAGGACTTCCGCATAAAAAACGGCATTGAAGCCCAAGTCTTCAAATAGGGCGATTTCCCCACCGGCATTGAACATATCTACCTTGTTCTTAAATATTGCTTCTGTTGGGGATTCATAACTTCTCAATTCGTAGATTCGGTCTGCTCTTGGTCCTTCCACTTTACTGGGAGCCATTTTTGGCATGTCTTCAAAAGCAAGCATCAAAGTTGTATTAACACGTATGTAAGGAGGAAATTCGTACGACGTACCAATATACTCCTTACCTGCTTTTTGATATGCTTTGTCCTCGTGCAATTTTCCTTCAATTCCGAAAAGTTTATCCAAAGATGAAAAAGGGATCAAAACATAAATCTTATTGGACAAAACATATTTATTCGGGTGCATTTTAAATACGCCTATATTATGGATCCCCATTCGCTTTAGCGCGGGTAAATATGCGTTTCTAAGATAGTCATCTGTAAGTTCTTCCTGCTTTTCATTTTCCAATGTATAGGTTTTAAGTTGGTAGAATTCCCTTTGTACGTTTTGGGAATGTATTGCGGTGTATGATCCAACGAATAAAACAGCACAGAATATAGTCTTGATTAAGGGTAGGTACTTCATAACAGCGTTATTTACAATTCATTCAAACTTAATTAAGAAGAATGGTATTTCCTAGTTTTGCGGCCCATTCTTTGCCCCCGATTTCAGGGTTGACCAAATGGCATTTGATGCAAAACACGTATTTTTGACGCTTACTAAAAAAGCATGTACAACCCCAACCGATTTTCATCGGTAAATCCGGCCAAAAGCCCGGTCTTTTACGGCTACGTAGTCTTGATCATTGGGTCCATAGGTATTTATTGCAGTATACCTGGGCAAACCATAGGGGTGTCTGTATTTACAGATCCTGTCAAGGACGCACTAGGGCTATCTCGTAACCAATTTAGCAATTCCTATATGATAGGAACTATATTGAGTTCATTGGTTATTGGTAGGGCAGGAATTTGGTTCGATAAATATGGTGCACGTTATGTGGCTTTTTTTGCGGCACTAACCTTGGCGTTTTCATTATGGTTATGCTCATGGTCCGCGCACATGAGCAATTTTATGAAAGAATTCCTGAACCTGGATTCTTGGATGGTGCCCTTTGTCATGATGACCTTACTTTTCTTTATGCTTCGTTTTTCTGGCCAAGGTGTCTTGACCATGGCCTCACGGAATATGATCATGATTTGGTTTGATAGGAATCGTGGAAAGGTCAACGCCATCAGTAGTGTTGCTATTTCATTTGGATTTTCATCATCACCCTTATGGATTAATTATTTGATAGAGGGATATAGTTGGGAAGGTGCCTGGCAGATACTCGCACTTGGCCTATTGGTATTTAGCTTCTTTGTGTTGCAATTGTATAAGAATAGGCCAGAAGAACACGGTCTATTGCCAGATGGCACAGCGAAAGCAACAGAGACTGATGTTGAATCATTACCTGTAGGTAAGCAGTTTACACTATTAGAGGCCAAAGGAACACGTGCCTTTTGGATGTACGGATTAATGCTCGCTTTCAATAGTTTTTTTATAACAGGTCTTACCTTTCATGTGGTATCCATTTTTGCGAGTGAAGGTTATCCAAAATCAGATGCCATTGCAATATTCCTGCCCGGATCGGTGGTTGCGGTTACGATTTCCACCCTATTTAATTTCTTAAGTGACTATTTGCAATTGAAATTGTATTTGTATCTAATGATTTTTGGAGGGATCATCGCTTCAGTGGGCTTCCTGTTTTTGCCCACGCCATTCGGAATACCACTTTTGGTTGCAGGTTTTGGACTGATGGGCGGTTTTTTCGCTGTCTTGAATGCCATTGTTTGGCCTCGATTTTATGGCCGAAATCACCTAGGTGCGATTACAGGTAAAATTATGGGATTACTTATTTTGGCCAGTGCCTTGGCACCTCCGATCTTTAGCTTGTGCTTTTCTACTTTTGGGTCGTATAAGCTATTGGGATATTTGGGTATTGCTTTCTTGCTTTTTTTAATGGTGGGCGCCTTGAAAGCGAATAATCCGCAAAAATCTTAACATTAAGACTATGGTCCATGGGTAAAAAACCATCATAAATTATTTATTTATAGCACATTACGGCTTTAAATTGCCCCAATTACATTTATTGGCACTATATTTGAACCGAGACAAGTAATTAATTTAAATTTTAACAATGAACAAAGGAACAGTAAAGTTCTTCAATAACGCCAAAGGATATGGTTTTATAACTGAAGAAGGCGTTGACAAAGATCATTTTGTACACGTATCTGGATTAGTAGACGAAATTCGTGAAGGCGATGAAGTTGAATTTGATCTACAAGAAGGTAATAAAGGATTAAATGCGGTGAACGTAAAAGTAGTATAGTAAGTACTTTTTAATTTTTTAAGACAGAAGCCCTGACGATACCGCCAGGGCTTTTTTTATGGTCTTTTGTTAAATTATTCCCTAAATTGCTATGCTCAATTTCGTTGTTCAAATTGACAAAAATGCATTTTTATGAAAACAGTCCTATCCACTTTTTTAGCAAGTTTTTTTATTGGCAATATTGGATTCAGCCAGGATAGAATAACCGGGGAAACCTTTGCCACAAGATCGGAGGTTCTTGCCCAAAATGGTATGGTGGCCACGAGTCACCCCTTGGCAACCCAAATAGGCATCGATATTTTGAAAAGTGGAGGCAATGCCGTTGATGCGGCCATAGCGGCCAATGCGGCCTTGGGTCTAATGGAACCAACAGGGAGTGGCATTGGTGGTGATCTATTTGCCATTGTTTGGGATGCCGAGACCAAAAAGTTGTACGGACTTAACGCAAGCGGAAGATCTCCGAAATCATTGACTTTGGAATATTTTGAAGAACAAGGTATGGATAAAATACCTTCTCACGGACCCCTTCCTGTCAGTGTTCCAGGAGCTGTTGATGGGTGGTTTGAATTGCATAAAAAATTCGGTTCAAAACAAATGGAAGAAATATTGGCGCCTGCCATTTCATATGCCGAAAAGGGCTTCCCCTTAACAGAGTTGATTGCATGGTATATGCAAAGCGTTAAAAATTTCCAGCGCAGAGG
>CAZHJO010000291.1:0-4510 GCA_964532755.1 uncultured Maribacter sp.
ACCTTGGTGTACATTTTTTGGTAGAAGATTTCTGTACCAGCCGCTTTTTTTGGGTACGAAAACTTACTAAAAGCAGTGGTGGGTAGAATACCATAGGGCTGGTTGTCTATCCGAATACTTGGTAAATGCCCTCTTCCGATGACATAATTTTCATAAAAATGGCGCACCCTATTCTGATCTACTTTAGTTAGTAGATTACTATAAAATTGGCTAAGGGAGTACCCAATGGTGGCCGGGTAGAGGACATCGTTGATAGCGAGCGCCTCGGTAATATCGCTATGTCCGGCATTGTTGACATGGGTCAAAACATCCTTTGAAATCCCCAAAGCTTCCGCTAACCGTTGCCCATCGGATTTTTGTTGATGGGTATTGGTAGGTACAAACAGGGGGTCGCCCAGAATATTCGCGAAACTTTTGGTGGGATCCGTGTCTTTGACCGAAAATCCGGAATCCTCATCTGTATTGTTGGTCGGGGTTCCATTTTTAAGAAGCTCCATCCCATTGACCTTATATTGGTGGTTGTACAGGAGCTTTTCGACTAGATTTTTGCCCGCCTTGGCGTCGGTCGAGGTCTTAACGCCCAGTACTACGATTTTGTGAAATCCGGAAGTAATTTCCCTACCTGCTAAGGGAATCCGAATCGCCATTCCGACCTTTTCGGCTTCTTGAAAATCAGTTAACCATTTGATATTATCGGGAACTTCCCGTTCACCATTTTTGAGTTCAAATGCCTTTTCATCATCCGATTCGGGATCTAAACCCAAAATCAAAGTGGCAGGTATAGGAGCAGCGGTCACTTCCCTAAAAGTAGTTTTGTTCTTGTACAATCTAATCACAAAACGATTTGGCAATACCTCGGTAGAAGGTGGTTCCGTCCAACTATCTTCTTTCAATATTAAATCGGGCAGTTGCGGTTTCCTTGTTAAAAAGGGTTGATTTTCTTTTATAGCGACATCTGATGGCCGGGTTGTTTTAACGATCCATGCCGCCCTAGCGGTGCCAAAGTTCTGAACCAGGACCTTCCATGCGCCGATTTTGTGCTCTTTTTGCAAGCTTTTATCCAGGTCATTGGCCGCGAAGATCTCGTTCCAAAAAATAGTAGCCGTCGTATATTCGTCAGTACTCAATTGCTCTTCGTGGGTTTGTGCAAAAATATCGTCGGGGTATATGCGTAACCATAGCTCTTTCTTATCCGGTATTTTTAAGAAGCCTGTTTTAGGTTTTTCCTTGGGCAATATCGCTGGACGTTCAATATTGGCCAAGGCTTTTGGCGTAATTAGGATAGAAGGCATAAAGGGAAGTCCTGGCCTGCTTCTACCAATGCCCGATGGCTTCGGTGCGGGAGCTGTTCCCGGAATTCTCGGCAGACCGCTTGTATCCAATTGGGGCTTTATGCTATTGCCTACTTTTGGTTTTAGTTCTTTTAGATCAATAATATCCTGTAGCGTAGCCTGTTTGGTGACATGCTTTACCTGCATGAATCGTGTATGTACTTTTACCGGCATCAACATTACGGGAAACTGGTCTTTGAGGTTGACTACCTGCATTTGGGGCGTGGTCAATAATTTTCCGATGGCTACATGTGTCTTGTCCTTGATTATTTGTTGATCACGTATACTTTTATTGACCGTTTTTTCCTTTCCTAAAGTGGTTTTCAGTTTTTTTCGTAACGGATCCGATGCAGGCAGTTTTTTGCCTAAAATCCTTTCCTTGTTTAGGATGTCTCTTTCGAGTGTGGCTTTTTCCTGTTTCAATTCCTTTTTGGACAAAGCAAGTTGGTCCAACTTTGTGGTTTCGGTTTTTAGGGTGCCTTGAAGTTTTTTGATCGTATCCATATCTCTTACCGTGTAAATTAAAAGTGATGTAGCATATCATCTGCATGTATGGCCATTAAAAATGGATTTTGATACAGAATGGAGGCCATTTCCGCAGCGTTGATTTGACTGTTCCAGGTCAAACCATCGCGTGAAGGATTAGAAGGGGCTTGGTTTAGTTTGATAAAGGGAAGGTTGCTTGGAAAGTTATTCCAATTCAAATCGTCCCATGAACTGTTTCCGGTTACGGGGCCTATATCCATACCAAATCGGATTTCACCAGTGCGCTCTTTCATGACGACAAAGTATCCCGGCTCGTTGATGTCATTGATATCACCTTTAGCTGTATCCACAGAAATATCGAAGCCGATAAAATAAATATCCGGATTGACTTTGGCTTCAAAAATGGGAAATAAAAAAGCACTGTCTTTTTTATCCAAATCCCTTGGTTCGTTTAATCTCGGAATTCCATTTCTTCTCTTATAGGCCGCTTTTTGCAGGTAAATGATCGTATTGGGGTATTTTTTGAGCAATTCTCCCTTGATGACCACGACCAGTTTGTCTTGTACCGTGGTTCCCGATACCTTGGGCCTATTTTTACCCAGGCGTCCCGTTGATCTCCATTTATGGATGTACTCAATATCCTTTAGCGATTCATTAAAGAGAGCATCACTAAGGGTTTTGTCGGTTTTTCGACTGCCTTTTATTTCCCAGAATTGACGAAAATAGCTTCCTCTTTGATCGGTCAAAAATTCCCGCCAGAGTAATTCCCGGCTAAACTCATGGTTTAATCCGACCAAATAAGATTCTATGAACAGCTGATTAGATTCTAAAATCGAAATCGTATTATTCGGAATCAAATTGATGTTGGGAAGGAAAAGTTCCGACGATATTTTTACCAATTCCTTGTACATGGGGTCAGTATACTCGGGAGCGACCATAATAGGCACTATTTTCTCGGGTAAAGTCGGGGCAAATGAAGGGATCCGTAACCGGTTCCAGATTCTTTGACGTACTGAAATTCCTTTTTCCAAAGCTTTTTTTGCTACAGCGCTTACTGTACTGACCTTTAAATTGGCAGCCTCTGGTTTCAGGTTCCAATTTCCGGCTTTGAAATAATTGTCATAATCTTTGAAACCTTTAGATAGCGAAGCGGTTTCCGCATCCTTAAAAGCAAAGTTCATCATACTAAAGGCAGCAACCCGATTAAAGGAGGCTCTTCGTATTCCCGAGGTGTTCTTCACCTGTTCCTGAACTTCCTGGTGCAGTATGCCAATAGTCATATCGGCAGGAAATGCCAGTTGGTTGTATGCTACCGATGGAGCTTTGGTTCCTATACTATTGGTTTTGATCACCTGCTCGGCAATATTGATCCTTGGAGCTACGGTACCCTCAAGCGGACCATTCATACGTGCGATTTTTGTAAATGCCCTGGTAATGACCGCATTCGATAGTTTGGAGGCATGAATTTCAGAAGTGATGGTCTTTTCTCCCATTTTTACTCGGTTCATGACCCCTTTGGTAAGGTTGAGGTATCTGCTGGCATCTAGCTTTTCAAAGTGTTTGGTATGGAGATTATCGCTCAGTTGTTCTGCCAGTTGCGCCAAAAGCAATTTTCTATTCGCCTCTAGGATCGCACCGAACTGCTCCCATGCCCTGTCCATATAAGCTTCCTGGTTTTTACGGATCACATTAGTGCCAAAACCGGCGGTAGCCCTATTCTTTGCGTCAAGATTAAGCTGGTTCAGCCACTTTTGCGGACTATTTTTGTCTACTTCATCCTTTATAAGGTGCCATTTACCATAGATAGGAGGGGTGATGATAGGATCATCCATAATATTATGCACTGGTTGCCCCAAGGCATTGGTAAAAAATGGATTTTTGGCAAATTTGCCTGCAACCACGACCTGTTGCTTTAATTCTTTTTCTAGATTTAGCAAGTCTTGCAAATCCCCTGTAAAAGCTTTCATTTTTGGCTCAGAGGATGCGACAAGGTTTTTGGAGGCATTGCCGGGAACCCGGAGCGCACCTTCCAGATAAATGGCCCCTTTTGCACCCTCGACATCGCCATCAAAGTCTAAGGCATAGCCCGAATTCTGTAAATCCATGAATCTGCGCCCAACTCTTTTGTCGATGGCCCGTGGCTTTAGTTTTCTGACCAGGGCTTCAAAGTCACCCTCGCTTCCGGTGCGGAAACTCCATTGATGGTAAATGGGCCATTGTCCAGGGTGGCTGGTGTGGTCAAACCCCCAACTGAATTGCTGACTCTTGGCGGCGTCGATTTCATCTTGCGATGCCCCCATACCTGCGAGCCTTCCTTTTTCATATGCCGGGACAACAAAGGCATGATAGCGTTTGTTGGGCTCTAAATTTCTGGGTGATAATAGTCTGGAGCAGGCCTGATTGGGATTTCGATGCACCAGTGCCGCCAACTTTTCGCCAATGTTACTTCCGGTTTCTTCGCTCAAAGGGGTATTCACATGTACATGTGCCCAGGTATGAAATTGGTTGTGTGGCGGGAAAAGATTGTCTTGTTTGGGACCTCCTTGCACCGTAATCGAAGGCAGTGGAGCGATCAAGGGATTGAATTTGTCAAATTCGAACTCGACCCCTTCTTCCATGACAAAAAGGGCAAGCCATGGTCGTAATTTGTCGGTTTTGTTTTTTGCCGGGGTATAGCGCCAGGCGAAATCCTC
>CAZHJO010000292.1:0-4503 GCA_964532755.1 uncultured Maribacter sp.
GTATCCCAGCCTGCTTTACGTTTCACTTGAAAACCCTTCATGGTTTTATAGCGCGGAAAGATATCTTTGATTGTTCTGGCTATGACATGATGTATCCCGGGCATCCCATTTGCAGAAGGAGGACCTTCATAGAAAACATAGCTCGGTTGACCTTCGCGAGTGGAAACACTTTTTTCGAAAATAGCATGTTCCTTCCAGTGTTGCAGTTCTTCTCTTGCAACCTTGGGTAAATCCAAACCTTTGTATCCGGCGAACTTCATGCTATCTCTTGTATTGCGCTATTTATTAAGGCTGCAAAATTATAAATTTAGATTGAATTATTTCCAAATTATATCAAATGAAATACGGACAATTATCGCTATAATAAACAATTATTAACATAAAGCATCCAAAAGAAGGTATGTTACGTATATTACAACAGTTGAAATAAAATAAACACATAAACCAAAACAAAATGAAAAAAGCAATTTTAAGTGTATTTTTAATGGTAGCAATGAGCGTATCTTTTGTATCATGCAAAGGATGTACCGATGAAGCGAAGAACGCGACTGAGCAAGCTGGTGAAGCAATGGATGAAGCTGGTGAAGCAGTAGAAGGCACTATGGAAACTGCTGGTGAAGCGGTTGATGCAGTCATAGAAACTGGTAGTGACGCTGTAGAAGGCGTTAAAGATGCAGCTAGTGAGACTGTTGATAAAGTCAAAGAAGCTGGTGAAGAAGTTAAGGATGCGGCAAATGATGCAGCGGATAAGGTGAAGGAAAAAGCAGAAGAGGTTAAAGACGTCGTTAAGGATTAACTATTCTTCCCAATAAAAATAGAACCCTGACGGTACCGTCGGGGTTTTTTGTTTAAAAACTATAACCAACCCCCAATATCAAATTCGTACCCGGTGCCGCAATACCTGAAGAATATGAGCGATAAAGCTGGTTTGTTAGGTTCTCTAAACCAAGGCTGACTTTAAGCGCATTCGTAAGGTTGTACTGGCTGCGCAAATTCAAAGTGTACCAAGAAGGGGAATAGGGTAATCCGTTGGAATCCTGAGCATAAATGTAGCTTTTGTTCTGTTCTGAAGTCGCCAAATCATAATTTGCAATTTCACCATTGTAATTAAGGAATAGATCTGCCTTTAGATTTTGGTTCTTCCAAATCAAATGAAGATCCCCGAACGTCGGAGCAACATGCCTTGCCGGTGTATCGGTACCATCATCTTCCTCTTCAATACCTTCTGTCAATGTTAGGTTTGAAACCAAGGATAGGTTTTCCGAAAGAAATGCCTCCAAGCTGAGCTCAAAGCCATAAACATAGGCTTTGGCAGCATTCTGCATTGCCTGTACATTGCTCAATTCACCATTGTAATCAATTTGCGATATCCCATTGAATAGGTAATCCCTGCGTACCAAGGCATCAACCAAATAGGTATAAAAAGCAGCTCCTTTAAAAACGACTTTGTCTTTAAAGTTTTTTTGAATTCCCAATTCAACATTATAGGCATATTCCGGTTCAAGGTCCGGGTTTGGAACAACAACGGAACCTGGTTCAGATTCAAAGACCTTGCCCACGTCATCAATATTCGGGGAGCGAAAGCCAGTTGAACCGTTAAAGGTAATCTGCAGATCTGCCTTAGGGAACCAGCTGAATCCTACGCTACCGGTTAGTGCCCCTGTACTTAAATCCGCAGTATCAAACGGAAATGGATAAAAGGTTTTATCGAATTCGGCATCAATCCAAACATGACTATATCGTAAACCCGAGAGCAAGGTAAAATTCGGTTTCGCCTTGTATTCCCCATTTATGTATCCCGCAATGGTTTGCCATGACGAGCTATCAGGATAACGGGATGCAGCATCTGATTTTGTATTAGTGGATCTATTCCTTTGACTACCGTCTGAATTCACTCGATTATAAACATATTCCGCTCCGTAGTACAATCTAAGGTCACCGATTTTCTTATTTTCAAAATCTATATTCGTGGATAGGGCGTTGACCATTTCTTCTGTGGAATACAATATGGGATCTTGAAAACCCCGTTCGTGTCGACTCTCTTCAAAATATTGGTACGCCGTAGTGATTTTTAGACCATCGTAAAACTTTCCCTTCCCATTTTTATTCACTTGCACATTCCCCATAAACCATTTTTGAGGCCCGTAATTCCATTCAGCTGAACGAAGTCCATTACCATCCTCAGAAGGTCTTATTAATCTATCATAACGCGAATAATCCGATGTTCCTGAGTAAAATAAGCCCATGTTCAAATTCCAATTATTATTGGGCTTATGGGTTATTTTTTGCATCAGGTTTAACTGGTTGTACCCAGTAGAAACCTGTTTTTGGGGGTCATCATTGATTACCAATGCGTCTATACCATTAGTGGTAGCAACATAGTTTTGCCTAAGGTAAGAACCCGGCCCATTGGATCCCATCTTAAGATCATCAAAACTATTATAGGAAACACTGGTCAAATAGGCCCATTTCTTTTTGCCCAGATTAAAATCAAAATGGGCAGTATTTTCCTTATTTGCAGTTGCCACCCGATAATTGGCATTACCCGAAAATGAAAGGCTATCAGTACTTGACAAAATCGCATTTTTGGTATAGAAGTTCATTACGCCTCCTATAGCATCGCTTCCATAAATAACCGAACCGGGACCAAAAATTACTTCAGTATTCTTAATACCATAGGGGTCGATAGATATTACATTTTGAATATTACCTCCACGAAAAATTGCATTGTTCATTCGCACACCATCAACGGTCAGCAACAATCTGTTGGTAGCGAATCCCCTGATCATGGGGCTACCACCGCCCAATTGACTTTTTTGGATAAAAACCTTACCACTGTGCTGTAGTAAATCAGCTGATGTTTGTGGATTGGCGAAAGCTATGGACCTTGCACCCAATGATACAATTTTATGCGGAATATCTTTTTTCTGTTGTTCCCATTTGGAAATTGACATTACTACCTCATCCAACTGCTCAGGCTTCAAAACCATAAAGGCCCGTGCATTGTTTTTTAAAATCTGTGATTTGGATGACTTATAAAGCTCGTAGCTAATATGTTTAAAAGTGATGCGCTCATTGGGGCTGAAAATAGAAATATCACATCTGCCATCTAGGTCGGATAGTGAGGTTTTGGATCTGTCATTATTAAAGACCGCTACATTGATGATGGGCTCTTTGGTGTAAAAGTCCAGAACCCTTATTTCCTGGGCATAAACAGCAGCAATAAACATGAAAAATATGATAAATACTACCTTGTTCATACTAGCTGAAAACTTCATTTAAAATAGCGAGCGACTTGGGTTTTCTAAATCCCTGCAAATGTAATTCAAAATAAAGAACCAAGGTCTGTAACAACTGCTGTCTGTTGGCTTTCTTCATCTTGACGCTATGTATTGCATCAAAATTTATGCCTAAAAACCTTTTAAAGAAATTTATATTTTCACCAGATAGATTTGGGTTTAGGGTCGGTGTATCGGTGAACTCACCTTCCAATAAATCAAAATACCTGCCACTCATAATCGTTGTATCCGGATAAAAGCCCAAATACTTGGTCAGGGCCATCAAAAAGTAGATATGAAAATTGGTGGTTTCGGTGTTCGTATCCAACCATTGCATGGCACTTTCCACAAAATAAAACAGACCCTCATTACGCTCTTCCTCTTGAATACTGTTGGTCAACATTTCGGCCAAGAACAGGGCTATGGCATTTTTCGGAATCTCAGCATGTAGTGTTTGGTAATGATAGGTTACCCGCGCCTCACGAATAGACTCCAAAGTACCTTTGTTTTTATGATTGGCAACCAATTCGAGTTGCGTCAACGGTTGAAAATAGGCCGCTTTTAATTTTCCTTTTTTAGAGGTGAGTACCCCTTTGAGCAAGTACGATTTCAACCCATCGGACAATGTAAAGGCCTTTACGATCAAGCTTGTATCGCCATATTTAAGCGAGGATAATACAATTGCCTTTGTGGTTACTTGCATCTGTTGGTTCGGGTTTGGGGCAAAGATAACTTGAAAAAGTACGAAATACGAAATGCAAGGGTGGGAGGGGTCTTTTTACAAATGATAAAAGTGCGAAGCATTCCAACGAAAACTTCGCACTTAAACATTAAAATATAGTACCTCGTACCTCTAATTTCGTACTTTAAATCACCCCTTGCGCAAGCATGGCATCGGCGACCTTGACGAAACCGGCAATATTCGCTCCTTTTACGTAGTTGCAATAACCATCCTCTTCCATACCAAATTCAATACATGAATCATGAATACCCTGCATAATGCCCAAAAGCCGTTTATCAACCTCTTCCCTTGTCCAGCTAATTCGCAATGAGTTCTGTGACATTTCCAGACCAGAAGTTGCAACACCCCCGGCATTTGAGGCCTTACCTGGGGCAAATAGAATTTTTGCGTCCTGAAAAGCATGTACTGCATCCAGGGTAGAGGGCATATTGGCACCTTCAGCAACGCATGTACAACCATTTTTCAACAATTGTTTTGCGTGGT
>CAZHJO010000293.1:0-4500 GCA_964532755.1 uncultured Maribacter sp.
CGTGAACTTAGATGTTCCCAGCAATTTCAAATTGTCATCATAAACATTTACCATATAATTTCCCTTTTGGAAATCACCAGATGGTTTGTTTATATAATCACAAACGTCCAGTGACTTGTTTTCGTAGTAAAAGTTGGTTCCTTTACTATATGTCACTGAAGCACCACCCTCGTTGGTCTTCGAATAGCTTTCACCAAGAACGTTTCCTTGAGGATCAAGGACCTCTACGAAAAATTCCCTATCACCGGCTTCAGAAATAACATTATCGGCAACAGTGAAACAGATTTTAAATTTGTCAGTGGCCTTGGCTCTTGAAGTAGAGACCAGTTTACCACTATTACGCTCTCTAACTGCATCTACACTGAATTTTGAAAGATTCAAAGCAGATCCTTTTTCAACTACATCAGCCAATTGTGTGTTCTGTACAACCAAAGAATCATTGAAGACAGTTTGTTTTTCCAATTCAACATAAGTACTGTCACGTTGCATCGCGATCAAAGTATTTGATCTTGTAAGTGAATCAACTTGTGCCATCAATTGCTCTCTTTCAGCTTTTAATACGCCTACTTGTCTCCTGTATCTTGCCAAAGTAGATATATCGGCCTTCATTGTCTTAACAGAGTCAATATATTTTGCAATATTGTCCCTTGCCGTTACCAACTCCTCATTCGTAGCGTTGCTTTCTAAAATAGCTTTGTCATATTCTGACTTTAAGCTATTCAAATCCTCAACTACCAACTCTTTTTCTTGTGTAAGCACAGTCTCAGTCTTTTTCTTGTCTTGGTAAAGACTAACTGTGTAGATGATCACACCCAAAAGTACCACACCTAGCAAACCTGCTAATACTTTTAATCCATTGTTGTTCTTTGTCTCAGTCATAATGTTAAAAATTAATTAACCTTTTTCTTTATATAAAGTGTTTGTTCGTTTTCTATATACGGTTCATTTACAGGATTGGATTTTTTTTAATTAAAAAAATTAACATTTTTGCCAGAATAAGAATACCAAATCCTAACTTTAGGTTATCATTTAAACCTAAGCAAGCAAATGTCATTGCAAATAATTCCATTCAACTCTAAGTATATCAATAACTTCCGCGATTTGAATATAGCTTGGTTAGAAAAGTATTTTTATGTGGAGCCCAAGGATAAAGAACTGCTTGAAAATTGTGAAAAATCTATTATTGATCAGGGTGGGCACATTTTTTTTGTAACATACAACGAGCAAATTGTAGGCTGTTTCTCTTTTATTAAATTAGATAATAAGACCTATGAACTTGGAAAAATGGCTGTAGACCCAAACTTTCAAGGCTTAAATATCGGACAGTATTTATTGAAGTACGCCATTGGTTTTGCCCAAGGGAACAATTGGAAAAAAATAGTTTTATATTCAAGCACAAAATTAGATGTCGCACTCCATATTTACAGAAAATATGGATTTAGGGATGTTTTACTGGAAAAAGACCTACCCTATGCAAGAAGTGATGTAAAAATGGAATTGGAATTGAACAAATAATACGCTATGGTATGAAGAAAGTACTGCACATAATAATTGTTTCCTGGCTTTTAATAATAGGATGTAAGGAAATCAAGAAATCCGATACGACGCCTTTGTATGATTCTTCTCCCATGGAAAATGCTGAGAAGATTCAACCACCACACCCTAGTTTAAATTCCAAAACCGCGGATGTTAAAATATTTCCCATTGAACATGCCACTGCTATTTTGGAATGGAACGACATCAACATTTATATAGATCCCGTAGGAGGTTCTGAAGCCTTCAAAGGCCAAAAACAACCAGATCTTATTTTAATCACCGATATCCACGGGGACCATTTCAGTTTGGAGACCCTTCAGGCCTTGAATACCGAAAAAGCGAAGATAATGGTGCCCCAAATTGTGGCCGATAAACTACCTGCGGAATTTACACCCCAGATCGATGTATTGAATAATGGGGAAAGCAAAGAACGCTACGGTATCAATGTGGAGGCTATACCCATGTATAATCTAAGGGAGGAGGCAAAGGATTTCCATGTTAAAGGTCGTGGCAACGGATATGTTTTGAATATGGGCGAACAACGCATCTATTTTTCAGGGGATACAGAGGATATTCCTGAAATGCGGGCTTTACAAAAAATTGACATGGCTTTTATATGCATGAATCTACCCTATACGATGACGGTAGAAAGTGCCGCGGATGCGGTCTTGGAATTTAAACCTAAACAAGTGTATCCTTACCACTATAGGGGAAGGCCAGACGTTAGTGATGTCACCAAGTTTAAGGAATTAGTGAATAACGGACATTCAGGAATAGAGGTTGTTCAATTGGATTGGTATCCATCAGAAGAATATTGATTAAAATGTAACATATCCAAAATAATTTAGTCGTATCTATAAAATTAAGTAACCTAAAATCAATTGTATGAACTTATTATCAAAGTACCTCTTTCTTAGTATAACCGCTGCGCTTTTACTTAGCTGCGAAAGAGGAAAAGAAGAAGAGAAAGCAGCTCAAGAATTTAAAGTTCCTGTAGAATATTACAAATTAGATAATGGTCTTAAAGTAATTTTATCGCAAGACAAGACCTCTCCCACTGCAATAGTAGCAGTGTATTATAACATAGGCTTTCGTCTAGAACCAAAAGACAGAACTGGTTTTGCACATCTGTTCGAGCATATGATGTTCCAAGGTTCAAAAAATTTGGGGAAAATGGAATTTGTCAAATTAATCCAACAAAATGGAGGCGTTTTGAATGGCTCTACGAGGTTTGATTTCACTAATTATTTTGAAATTGTTCCTTCACATAAATTAGAAACCATGCTCTGGGCAGAAGGTGATCGAATGAGAGGGTTAGACATTACACAGGATAATTTAACCAATCAGCAAGGAGTTGTTAAAAATGAGGTGAAGGTAAATGTCCTTAATCAACCTTATGGAGGCTTTCCTTGGTTGGATATGCCTCAGTACGCAAACAGTAATTGGTACAATGCCCATAATTTCTACGGTGATCTTGAGGATTTGGATAATGCTAATTTAGAGGATGTTGCCTCTTTCTTCAAAACCTATTATGCCCCTAATAATGCGGCCCTATCGATTGTAGGGGATTTTGAAATGGAAGATGCAAAAAAATGGATTGAAAAGTACTTTGGCAATATTCCATCAGCCGAACTACCCCCCCAACCCGATATAAGTGAACCAAAACAGGAGGCTGAAAAGGAATTTATAAAAAATGATTCTTTGGCCAATAAACCGGCCATAGCATTAGCTTACCATATGCCGGAAAGAAATACTGCTGAATATTATGCCATGGGGTTGCTTGATCAGATATTGATTCAAGGTGATAATAGTTTATTGGCACAAAAATTAGAGAAGGAAAAAGGTTATACGTCTGATTTGAGCGGAGGTATCAATTATCTAGGAAATATGTTCAATTACAAGGGACCTATGTTGTGGATGTTTGATTTTACCTATGATGATGAAGGTTCAAGGGAAGGTATTCTTTTATCCATTGATGAAGTGATGGCCGATCTACCAGGAAATATTTCCCAAGAAACAATCGATAAGGCTATAATTAAAATTAGATCTAAGTTATATGACGACATCGGAGGAACTTTCGGGCTGGGAAGGGCCGATTTGCTCTGTAGTTTCGCCCTTTTTGATGATAATCCGGATCGAATCAACACCTTGGAAGAGGAATTCAAGAAAATTACGCCTGATATTATACAAAAAACGATTAACGAATATTTGACTACGTCTAACCGTACCATTCTAACGGTAAATCCGCTTTTAGCTAAAAATGATAAAAAACAATAAAATGAAAAAATATATCTTATATATACTGACTCTTGTAGTAATAACGACAATGGTCAATGCACAGGAAAAAGAAATGCCCCCAAAGGGTGGCGAGCCAAAAGATTTTAAGCTACCTGAAAAAGAGGTTGTTGTCTATGACAACGGCCTTACCTTAGTAATGGTTCCCTATGGTTCTATACCCAAAGCTACTATTCGATTCAGTGTAAAGACCGGGAATATCAATGAAGAAGAAAACCAGGTATGGTTAGCTGATCTAATGGCAGATTTACTGGAAGAGGGTAGCCTAACCAAAACTTCAAAGCAAATAGCTGATGAAATGGCGGGCATGGGAGGAAACTTAAATATCGGTGTCGGTGTGCACACTTCATCGATTTCTAGCTCGGTATTGTATGAGTTTGCTCCCAGTGCGATTGAGTTGATGGCCGATGTCGTAAGAAATCCGAAATGGCCCGCTGAAGAATTGGATAGATTAAAAGACGATATTAAGAGGGATCTTGCGGTACGGCTCTCACGCCCCCGTGCCCAAGCCATGAAAGATTTCTTTTCGACCATTTATCCAGACCATCCTTATGGGCGGTATTATCCTACCGATGAAATGATTGATTCGTATTCCCTTGAAGATATCAAACAATTCTATAATTCAAATTACGGAGCGAAGCGAACCACTATATATGTTGCAGGGAATTT
>CAZHJO010000294.1:0-4481 GCA_964532755.1 uncultured Maribacter sp.
GCTATCAAGAAGGCTTGGGAGAAGTTCAAGAAATGATAGATATCTGCGATTTTGCAGTTGGATTATCCAGACAACTTCATGGACTCACCATGCATTCTGAACGGCCTGGACACAGGATGTACGAACAGTACCATCCGTTAGGTATTGTGGGTATTATATCTGCATTTAATTTTCCAGTAGCCGTTTGGGCATGGAATACTGCATTGGCATGGATCTGTGGCGATGTATGTGTGTGGAAACCTTCGGAGAAAACCCCATTATGCGGAATTGCTTGTCAAAATATCGCTGCTGAAGTGTTCAAAGCAAATGATTTGCCTGAAGGTATTTCCTGCTTAATCAATGGTGATTATAAAGTTGGGGAGATGATGACACAGGATAATCGCGTGCCCCTAGTCTCTGCAACAGGCTCTATTCGAATGGGCAAAATCGTAGCACAAGCTGTCGCGGCCCGCTTGGGAAAATCACTTCTGGAGCTTGGGGGCAACAATGCCATCATCGTAACACCGGATGCTGATATCAAAATGACGGTTATCGGTGCGGTTTTCGGTGCTGTTGGTACCGCTGGACAGCGATGTACTTCAACCAGAAGATTAATTATTCACGAATCTATCTATAATCAGGTAAAAGATGCTGTAGTAGGGGCATACAACCAATTGCGTATCGGGAATCCCTTAGATGAAAACAACCATGTGGGGCCTTTAATTGATACCGATGCCGTAGGCATGTATCAGGAAGCATTGAAAAAAGTAGTGAACGAAGGAGGTAAATTAATCGTTGAAGGCGGTGTTTTAAAAGGAGAGGGCTATGAGAGTGGTTGTTATGTTAAGCCTGCCATCGCGGAAGCTAAAAACGATTTTGAAATAGTCCAACATGAAACCTTTGCCCCAGTATTGTATCTTTTGAAATATTCAGGTGCTGTTGAAAATGCCATAGCAATTCAAAATGGTGTAGTTCAAGGATTGTCTTCGGCAATTATGACCAATAATCTTCGCGAAGCGGAAAATTTCCTCTCCCATGCAGGTAGTGATTGCGGCATTGCCAATGTCAATATCGGCACATCAGGTGCTGAGATAGGTGGGGCATTTGGTGGTGAAAAAGAAACTGGCGGAGGTCGCGAATCGGGATCAGATGCATGGAAAGTATATATGCGCAGACAAACGAACACCATTAACTATACAACTGAATTACCTTTAGCCCAAGGTATTAAATTCGATTTATAACCATAAAGAAACCCGCTCACCGCTTAGCTCCTTCGTTTCAAAAATTGAAACTGGCTCAAACGGTCAGCGGGTTTGCTTAACCAACTAAACTAACTAACTAACTCAAACTATATAAAATAATTGAAGGCTACCAAACCTTGCCATTATTTGTCTAAGTTCCTAAATTCCTTTTTTGAGTTTCCTCAACTTTCCAACTTCCTTCGAGTAAGGCTTGTGTTCCAAGCACAATTACCATACAGCAAAAAGTCAGCAAATTCTTTATTTTCGTTTTCATAATGATTCTATCATTTGGTTCTCTATTTACTAAAATTATGGTATATCACTTCTTAAATCAAGCTTTTGTGTACCATTGGTCCTATGTACTGTATAGTTGCTGCTATTTACGCTGTTTGTGGTAATTTTTCAAGGAACCCTATACTGGCCATTTTGTCCAATATGTAAAAAAGATACCCTACCTCAATGCCGGAACCTTGTCGGGAGAGATAGGGATTAAATTCAAATTTTACATGCAATTTCTACTTTCTTTTACAATTGCCCTCAAACTATTATACAAATGGTATCGAAATCTGTATGGATGGCAAAAGAATGTCCAAGGTGAACATCACTTACCATGTTGATATAGAGTATTTAATAGTGCCTTTTTAACAAATTTTAAGAAATTTTTAATACATTGTAGATTAAACACTAAACGATTTTTAACAATGTCAAAAACAACAACGAATCTCCTGGGGATTATTATCACTATTCTGGCAGGTACCTACTTCTACATTACGTGTTGCAGTGAATGTGGCACAACACAAAAAGTAGAGCCTGTAAAGGAAGCTACGGTCCCTGTGGAATCCAATGCTACGTCTTTACCTTTTGCTTTCAGCGATGGGGATTTCACGTATAGTGCAAACGACAATTTCAACTTTAATACCTCATCTTCCGCTATTCTCATGCCGGTTTCGCAGAGAGTTGAAGAAGGTATTGTAAGTTTAAAATCATTTTTAAATAATAACGCGAATAAGGTCATCAACATAGATGGCTATTTTACAAGTGATGAGGAAAATGACACAGCTTTTCCTAATCTAGGATTGGCCAGGGCCAATTCGGTCAAGAATTACTTCGTTTCCCAAGGTATTCCTTCTAAGGTAATTAATACCATGGGTAAACTTATGGATGATTTTATGCCAAATGGTACTGTTTATCAAGGTCCTTTAGGGTATAGTTTGGGCAATAGAGCAGATGACGCCGACGTAAAGCTTAGGCAATTGTATGATAAAATCAAGGATAATCCTATTGTATTACAGTTTAATACCGCAGAGGCATCAATAAACCTTTCTGCTGAACAGCAACAAAAATTTGCGGATATTTCTAGATATCTTGATAAGACAGATGATGCTGTCACCCATGTTGTAGGGCATACAGATAATACCGGTCAGAGAGCCACTAATATTGCACTTGGGCAGGAAAGGGCTGATTTCGCCAAAGCATACCTTATGCGAAATGGTATTTCTGAAAATAGGATAAATGCTACATCAAAAGGTCCTGACGAGCCCATTGCAAGTAATAATACTGAAGAAGGCAAAGCAAAGAACAGGAGAACAATAATTACAATAAACTAAATAACTAACATAAAAACGTATAAAAATGGATTTTTCAACTATGAATATTTGGTGCTGGTTAATTCCGCTTTTGGTAGGAGCACTTTGTGCATTTTTCGGATACCTATTGGGTAAAGGAAAAAGTACGACCATCGATAATTCTGCCGACTTAAAACTCTTGCAGGATAAAAATGCAAAACTGCAAGCTGACCTTGAAGCCTGTAAAGGCAAATTATCAGCTGGGGCAGCAATGGCAGGAACCGGTGGAGCCGCTGCTGTTGCTTCTTCCTTAACAGCAACTGAATCGGTAAAACCTTTCGATGCTGCCGCTGCTAAGGCAGCCTTGGGTAAGGCCGTAAAACAGGATGACTTGAAAATAGTAGAAGGTATTGGTCCTAAAATATCCGGAATGTTCATTGATTCGGGAATTAAAACTTGGAAAGCGCTTTCAGAAACTGCGGTTGCTGATTGTCAAAAAGTCTTGGATGGTGGTGGTGATCGCTATAAGGTACACGATCCAGCGTCTTGGCCAATGCAAGCCAAAATGGCTTATGAAGGCAAATGGAAAGAACTTGCCAAATGGCAAGACGAACATGATCACGGTAAACTTTGACAAGTAATATATAAAAAGCCCGGTTCAATTTGAACCGGGCTTTTTTGTTTTATAATGTACCGTTGGCCTCTACCCATTTAAAATGGTATTGGTCTTCTGGAAAGCTCATTCGTTCAGAAATACGTTGCAATCTATCCGGCAATTTCATTAAATAATCCCGTGCCTTTTCAGCTTCCTCCGAAAGGCTTCTCACGCTTTCCAAATGCCAAAAAGCATTCAACTTACGAAGAATGTCAATATAGTCCTGTGCCGTATACACCCCAAGACGTTGCGCACAATTTGAAAAATTCTCAAAGGCCGTACCAATGGTCCCGCCGGATTCACGTAAAAAATGGGCTGGCATAACGATCTTCTTTTTCATCATATCGGCAAATGCCAACATCATTCCGGAAGGGTCCTCCCCAAATATATGTTTAACGAATTCCCTATATGCCAAATGGTGTCTCATTTCATCACCAGCAATTATGGTGCACATCTTCCCCAACAGGCCATTCCCTTTTTTACGGGCCATTTGCCCTACTCTTTTATGTGAGATATTGGTTGCCAACTCCTGAAAGGAAGTGTAAACAAAGTTCTTGTATGGGTCCCTGTCGGTCCCTATGTCAAATCCGTCGGAAATTAAATGTTGGGTAGTGATTTCAATTTCACGCATATTTACGCGACCTGACAAAAACAGATACTTATTGAGTACATCGCCATGACGGTTTTCCTCCGCAGTCCACGCACGTACCCATTTGGACCAGCTATTTTTTTTACCATCATGCTGGTTGATACCTTCAACATCCATCAACCAAGATTCATAGGTCGGCAAGGCTTCTTCTGTAATCATGTCCGCTACCATCGTCACCCAAAAATCATATCCAAGTTCTTTGGATTCTTCACGCAATTGCTCAATGTCATCCAAGAATGTATCGCTCTCTGGATCAGGTAGAAAATCAGTGGGTTGCCAAATATCCTCAATGGGAATCAGGAAAGAATCCATAAAATCATCTACCTTGGGCTCTATCGCCTGCATCACTTCCAACCTGATATTCTTCGTTACCATAAATCGTGTTTTTTACA
>CAZHJO010000295.1:0-4469 GCA_964532755.1 uncultured Maribacter sp.
ATTGCTTCTTCCTTAATTTGGTTGTTACGGTGTTTCAATAATTCTATCAAGGATGCCTTGGCATCGTTCTGATTAAAATGTTTAATGAACCTAAGGGCCAATAGCACCACATGCTTATTTCCTGATGTGAGCCAAACTTTGAACAAAGGGGGCACGAACGCCTTATTGTTCCGTATGACTTCCAATAGAACAAGTTGCTGCCATTCAGAAATTCGATATCTTGTAGTATCCATGAAATACGATATACCTTCGTCTTTTAAGGTTACAGCCGCGATTTCTGCCTGTTTTCGTATAACACTTCTCTTATGGTTTATAAAACCCACAATCAACGGGTATGACTCAGTTACTTGCATCTGTGTAAGTTCCATTATACCCTTAGCAACAACAGCCCAACGCCAACTCTTTAACTTTTTATAGGCATCTTTATGCAATCCCAGATTTTTATAGAGATGAATTAACTGTCTTTGGGATTCTCCGGTTACATCTTTTCTTAAATCAAGCAGAATACTTGTAAGTACCTGACGATCAAAATCAGTTTTCAACAATTCCCTTATCAGGATTTTATGCTTGATATAGGTGTGTTTTTCTTCTTTTGTGGCATCCTCTTTGGAATAAAAGATAAACTCGCTGATCATGGGGGACAATTCCCTCTTCTTTTCGAGTGTTTTACCGGAATTAACCGTAAGCTTTCTCTTGAAATAGAAAACGCATGAAATAATGAGAATGGCCAATACAATAAACAGCATAGTTAAATCCCACAAAAGATCCGTATGGATCTTTGGTACACTTACTAATAATATTGTCTTATATGTTAGTTTATCGAGCAATTATCAGGTTTTAGCTAGTTCTCGTTCAACTCGCACAATCAATTCTGCCGGACTAACTGGTTTCGAGATAAAATCATTCGCCCCTAAATCAAATGCGTTTAAAACATTCTCTTCGTTACCTGCTGATGAAATAATGATAATAGGCGTTTTTGAATTTAATTCATTGCGGACATAATCAATAAGTTCAAGTCCTGAGAAATAGGGCATCATAATATCGCTTATGATCAAATCGGGCATCTCTTTAACTAATTGGTCTTTTACCTCTTTGCCATTATAACTCATGCTTACTTGATATCCGCTTTTTTCAAGTCTATAATTCAGTAATGAAGCCAACAATTCATCATCTTCTGCTAGCAACAATCTCTTCTTCTCCATCTAATCTTATTTTTTGTTTTCTAGTTTTTCCATTTCATAATCAATTACATGCTCTACTGCTGCATATTCCTCCAAGAAATTCGTTTTAAGATTTTCCAGTTCCTTCAAATGCGAACCGTCCTTACTATATTTTTGTACTTGTTCTACGATAGACAATAGTGTATTTGCCTGGAGCATAGCCAAACCTGATTTCAGTTTGTGTGCTGCAAAGGCCAAAGCTTCAAAATCTTTATTTTTTATATGAATGCGATAAGCTCCAATAAATTCGAGCGCATTCTGCTTAAACAATCGAATCAGATTTCCCAAAAGTTCATAATCTCCCATACAATCGCTTAAAATCCCGGAAAGATTTATTTTGGCATCTTTCCTATTTTGGTTATCTCCTTGATTTTTAAGTGACCTGTTCTCAGAAGATAAGCACTCATCACTAGCTCTATGCTTAATTAATTTTGAGATTAGTTCTTCAGGGGAGTACGGTTTTAGAATAAAATCATTAATACCATGAATCTGGCATTGCTCCTTATTTTGTGCTGTAAAATCCGCAGACAGTGCTATAACAGGAACCTGTTTGATCCTTTTATTGTGGTTTTTCCTTATCAATTCAGTAACTTCAAAACCGTTCATTACAGGCATTCTAAGATCCATTAATACAATGTCTATAGCATGCTTTTCCAAAATATCAAGACCGACATAGGCATCATCAGTGATAAAAGTCTCACATTCCCAACTCTTTAATCTTGTCTCGATTAGCTTTTGATTGATACTATTGTCCTCAAAAACTAAAATATTCATGTTCTTTACCAGTTTAATCCCTTCATCCAGGTCAAACGTACTTTCATCTTTTTTTACCATACCCCTATCTTTACCAATTTTATAAGGGAGTAAAAACCTGAAAGTTGTTCCTACCCCTAACTCGCTGGCCACCGTTATTTCGCCTTCACTTCTTTCGATTATTTGTTTTACTATGCTTAAACCAAGACCAGAACCTCCGTAATTGACAAAGGTGTTTTGGTCTGCTTGTTTAAAAGGATCAAAAATGTGTTTTAGGTTATGCTCCGAAATACCTATTCCTGTATCCTTGATCGTGAATTCAAGACGGATGCTGTTACGATTTCTTTTTTTGTTTTTAATATTCAATAAAATCTCCCCTTTTTCAACAAACTTTATTGAATTTCCTAAAAGATTGATCAATACTTGGGAAAGTTTGGAAGGGTCTCCCAATAAAATATTTGGGATATTTGAATCGATCTTTGTGATTAGTTTTACATCTTTTCTAGTAATTAAAGTATTGCATAAATACACTACGTCATTAACTACATTCTGAAAATTGAAATTGTTGGTCTCAAAGTTTCCAAGTCCGGACGAAAGCTTTGAATAATCCAATAATTCATTAATGATTTCCATCAACGAATTAGAAGCCGACTGAATAGCATTAATCTGTGCCAATTGTTTTTTTGATAATGATTCTTCTTTGAGAAGGTCTGTAAACCCTATGATTCCATTAAGAGGCGTTCTAATCTCATGACTTACTTTAGCGATAAGCATTGTTGAATTTGTGGTTGTCTTGTTTCCCACTACTGCGTTTGTTTGACTTGTCTGTTTGTTGAGCGCCGCATGATTTCCTAGAGCAGGGATTGAAGCAGGTTTAAAAATCATTTCATCCAAACAAGTTTTGAAAGAATTAAATGATTTCTTCAAATGGGTACCCTCTTCCGAAGTTAACTCTTCAAAGGAGAAGTCGCTGAGCATGACTTCCATCCGAGATAAGTGGGCAAGTATTTCTTTTGCTTTCAAGTAGTTGGTTGATTTGGGTTATATTTTAATGCATTTTTTCGTAGTTCTCTATTTTCCAATGATCATGGGAAAATCACAACTGAACAATCAAAGCCTAAAACTGACCATAAAAAGAGCTGTGTGCAATAATTTGTTATCGGATTGGCTTATTTTGTTGTCAAATTGCTTTATTTGTAGGTCTAAAAAATTAACTGCATGAAATATCTAGTTTTTCTTACGACCCTTACCTTCCTACTTTCTTGCGCTGAGACAGTGAAAAAAACAGACTTAAGCGAGGATGCACGGGTCCAAGAAATTCATGAAAAAGTGATTACAATTGACACACATGACGACATTAATGTGAAAAATTTCACAGCGTCAAAAAATTACACGCAACGACTTGCAACCCAGGTTAACATTCCGAAGATGAAGGAAGGCGGATTGGATGTTGCGTGGCTTATCGTCTATACAGGACAAGATTCATTGAATATGGCCGGATATGAAAGGGCAAAGGCCAATGCAATGGCCAAATTTGATGCTATACATAGACTTTGTGAAGAAATTGCTCCTGACCAAATTGAACTTGCACTTACATCGGACGATGTTCGAAGAATTAACGGTGCGGGTAAGAAGGTTGCTATGATCGGGGTAGAAAATGCGTACCCCATTGGAGAGGATCTTTCAAACTTTGAAAAATACCATGAGCTTGGCGCCAGGTATATATCATTATCGCATAATGGCCACAGTCAGTTCTGCGATTCCAATACCGGAGAAGCTGATGGTATATGGTTACACAATGGTTTAAGTGAACTGGGTAAAGAAGCTGTAAAAGAGATGAATAGACTTGGTATCATGATAGATGTTTCTCACCCTTCAAAGGCGTCTATGATTCAAATGATCGAATTGTCAAAAGCCCCGATCATCGCTTCACACTCTTCGGCAAGGGCCCTTTGCAATCATAGTAGAAATTTAGATGATGATCAATTGAAAATGCTTAAAGAGAACGGCGGCGTTGTGCAAACCGTAGCTTTTACCTCATACATAAACGCTGAAAAGAATGATAAGCGTTCTGCATATATGAAAGGGATTTATGCACAAGTCGCAGATTCGCTGGGGATCGATTGGTACGAAAGATCTCAGTTCTCAAGTTTGAATGATGCACAAAAAGAGGCTTTTATTGAGAATTATCCTAAGGTCATGAGCATTGGTAAAGCAATGGTCAAGTCAAGGAAAGAAGCCCCTGAAGGAGTAACTGTTGCCGATTTTGTGAATCACATTGATTATATGGTTGATCTTATTGGTATTGACCATGTTGGCATTAGTTCCGATTTTGACGGTGGCGGCGGGATTGAAGGTTGGACAGATGCATCTGAAACAATGAATGTGACCGCGGAATTGGTCAAAAGGGGATATACCGAAGCGGAAATCGAAAAGCTTTGGGGTGGCAATCTATTGCGCGTACTTGATGAGGTGCAAGCCGTGGCAGCAGAACTC
>CAZHJO010000296.1:0-4455 GCA_964532755.1 uncultured Maribacter sp.
AAAGACACTCTCCTGTTCTTTACCGATAAAATATAAAAATCATATGTAGTAGTATTTTGATCCTACGTTATCTATAGTATCATAAATATTAAGGAAATTCACTTGGATTTTTTAGAGCTAAAACCTATGAGATATTTCTTACTATTTACCATGATTTGCTATCAATTTTCACTCATATCATGCCAAAAACTTAAGGAGTATGGGTTTTCTGATAGCTCTTTCAATAAGGACTGGTTGTTCAAGAAAGGGGACTCTGAAAACGCTGCTGCGGTTGATTTTCAAGACATCGATTGGCGTAAACTTGATGTTCCCCATGATTGGGCCATTGAAGGACCCTTTGACCCTAAGTATAATGCTCGTACGGGTGGTCTCCCTGTTCATGGAGTAGCTTGGTACAGGAAGCATTTTACTGTTGCCAAAGGATACGAAGGAAAGCGGATTTCTGTGGAATTCGATGGTGTAATGAACAATAGCAAAGTTTATTTGAACGGTGAGTACATAGGCGAACGACCTTTTGGGTATATGGGTTTTGAACTGGATTTAACTCCTCATATAAGATTTAACGAAGACAATGTGATCGCTGTAAGAGTTGCACCTGAAGACCTGGCTTCCCGCTGGTATTCAGGAGCGGGAATCTATAGGAATGTCTATTTGAAAATCAACGATCCAATACATATTCCACAATGGGGAACCTTTATTACAACACCTGAAGTCAGTGACACAAAAGCTACAATAAATATTGAAACCAAGCTCAAAAACGCCTCCGGTAAAAGTGTCAGCGTAACGCTGGAAACTGAACTTGTTGATAATGCAGGAAACACTATTGCAACTGCCACCGATGAGATTGGGTTAACACGGGAAAATGCAATTACCCAATCAATAAAAATCCAGAACCCAAAAAGATGGAGCCTTGAAAATCCTCAAATGTATAGGGCCATTAGCAAGGTGAAATTAAATGACAAGTTGATAGATGAGTACAACAGCGATTTTGGCATTCGAACCATTGCATTTGACAAGGAGAAAGGCTTTATGTTAAATGACGAACAAGTTGAATTGAATGGTGTATGTATGCATCACGATCTAGGACCATTGGGGGCCGCTGTAAACTACCGAGCTACAGAGCGTCAGATGCAGATTATGCAAAGTATGGGAGTTAATGCATTGCGCACAAGTCATAATCCACCTTCCCCGGAAATGTTGGAAGTCTGTGACAAATTAGGTATTGTAGTTATTGTTGAGGCCTTTGATGAATGGAAAATAGGTAAAGTGCCAAATGGCTATAACAAGGTTTTCGATGAATGGCATGAAAGAGATCTTCGCGACATGATCAAACGCGATAGAAATCACCCTTCGGTAATTATGTGGAGTATTGGCAACGAAATTTTGGAACAGGGTCGCGAAGATGGATGGAAACTGGCCAAACATTTGAATGATATTTGTCACGATGAAGATTCTACCAGACCAACCACGGTAGGATTCAATTATTACCCGGCTCCTTTTGACCATAAGCTGGCCTATCAGGTTGATATTGTGGGAATGAATTACTGGCCTGAGAATTACAATGAGATTTTAGAGAACAATCCCAATATGATAGTCTATGGTTCTGAAACTTCTTCCCAAACAAGTAGTCGGGGTGTTTACCATTTACCTATTGAAGCAGAGGTAAACAATAGTGACAACCATGTTTCCAGCTATGATGCTATCGTTGGTCCACCTTGGGCCTACCCTCCGGATGTAGAATTCGATGCCCAGGAAAAAGCACCAAAATCTTTGGGTGAATTCATGTGGACAGGATTTGATTATTTAGGAGAACCCACTCCCTTTGGAGGTCGGGATAATTCAACCAATGGGTATTGGAATGATGATTGGCCTTCTCGCTCATCCTATTTTGCACCAGTTGATCTAAGTGGTTTTCCGAAAGACAGATATTATTTATATCAGAGTCAGTGGACCAAGGAGCCCATGGTACATCTTTTGCCCCATTGGAATTGGGAAGGCAAGGAAGGTGATATAATTCCCGTTTATGCCTACTCCAATGCAGAAGAAGTGGAGTTATTCCTAAACGGAAAATCAATGGGCAAAAGGGTTAAAGGAAAAGATGTAACCGAAATACCTGCCGAATACCATGAGTTTGAAAAAGGCATCTATAAATCTATATACCGTCTAAATTGGAACGTACCTTATCAGCCTGGAAGTTTAAAAGCGATTGCATACATCGAGGGAAATGAAGTGGCATCAAAAGAAATAACTACCGCTGGTACTCCATCACAAATTGAATTGATAGCGGATAGATCCGTACTTTCAGCCGATAGTAATGATCTCTCTTTTATAACCGTAAGAATTTTGGATAAAGATCGGAATATTTGCCCCTTAGCTGATAATTCGGTAGATTTTATAATCGAAGGACCTGGTTCCATCGTCGCTGTCGGGAATGGTGACCAAACATCGCTGCAATCATTCCAAGCAAGCCAAAGAAAAGCATTCAACGGAAAGTGTTTGGTAGTGGTGAAAAGCTTGGAAGATGCTGGTGAAATAAAGGTGACTGCAAAATCCGAAGCATTGATTGACGCTAGTTTAACTCTTCAAACAAATTAGATACATATGATTAAGTATAGGATTTACATTTGCATAGTATTCTTAGGAGCTGCCTTTTTTGTGAGGGCACAGGGAAATGCCACTACCGGGCCTTCTGAGGAATGGCACAATCCTTTTGTAGAAGGCGAGGCGGGAAAAACGTATGTGATCACACCTACTGATATTCCCGATGGTCAAAAATTATTCGATATAAAAAAGAACAGCATAGCGGTTTTATACAGTTGGTCAGGTCAAGAAGCTCCTTTTGGGACAATAACGTCAAACAAAGAGTATAGCCATTACAATCTGGAATTGGAATATAAATGGGGCATTCGCAAATTTAAACCTAGATTCGAAGCCAAACGTGATGCCGGTATCCTTTTTCATGTGCGTGGAGATTACACTGTTTGGCCTACTGCTTTGGAATGCCAAGTACAAGAGGGTGATACCGGTGATCTATGGGTAATCAAGAGCCATCGGGTTACATGGGTTCAAAAAGATGGAGCCGAAAAGTATCTAGACTCAAGGGAACAACCTCATTTTATCCGAGGAACTAAATACGCTAACCACGAGGTTGAAGGTTGGAACAAAGTTCGTGTTGAGGTCAGGGGTGCAAAAGGAGCCAAGTTCTATGAAAATGGCCACTTGGTCAATGAGATCAAGAATCTTCTGGATGCCGAAGGCCATCCCTTGGAAAATGGACGTATCGCGCTGCAAGCTGAAGGAGCTGAGATTACCTACAGAAATATCCGGATTCAAGAACTACCCTCTATTCAGAAAAAGTATATAGTCAAAAGGGAGAAACCCAATATCATAGTTGTTCTCACTGATGATCAAGGTTGGGCCGATGTGGGTTTCAACGGCGCTACCGATATTCCCACGCCCAATCTGGATAAGCTGGCTTCAGATGGAGTAGTATTTTCCAATGGTTACGTATCACATCCGTATTGCAGTCCCTCGAGGGCAGGTCTACTTACAGGACGTTATCAAGCAAGGTTCGGACACGATTGTAACATGCCCTACGAAGGCAATAATGATGCTGCAATAGGCACTCCACTTTCTGAAAAAATGATTTCCGAAGCATTGAAAGAACAAGGATACCGCACCAGTGCCATTGGAAAATGGCATGTAGGTGATCATCCTGATCTGCATCCTACCCAACAGGGATTTGATCAATGGTTCGGTTTTGCAGGTGGGGGAATGAACTATTGGGGTAAAGCAGATGGTCCATTAAAAACCATAGTTCGGAATGGTATTCCCGTTCCGGAAAATGAACTACACTATTTGACCGATGATTTTACCGATGAGGCTATCCGTGTCATCACTAAAAAGGACGACAGACCATTCTTTATTTATCTTGCCTATAATGCACCTCATGGTCCTGACCATGCTACCGCGAAATATTTGAAACAAACGGAGCACATCGAGTATGGTGGGCGCAGTGTATATGGTGCCATGGTTAATGCGGTCGATAGTGGTGTTGGGAAAATCGATTCTACTTTGGTCGCGCATGGATTAAAGGATAATACAATCTTGATTTATCTAAGTGATAATGGAGGTAGGGGGGAACATGCCGAGAATAGGCCTTTTAGGGGGTATAAGGGCATGCTTTACGAGGGGGGTGTTAAAGTACCCTTCTTTATGACCTGGCCACGGGCGATACCTAAAAATCAACGGTATAATAAGGTAATCAGCTCGTTGGATATATTTCCGACCGTATTGGAAGCTACCGGTGCAAATGCTGCTGAAGAAGAACAATTGGAAGGGGTAAATCTGTTGCCTTATATTCAAGGTAAGAATGGTGCCATACCGCATGAAGAATTATTCTGGCGCTCAGTAGGTGGTTTTGAATATGCCGCAAGGATCGGGGATTATAAACTG
>CAZHJO010000297.1:0-4438 GCA_964532755.1 uncultured Maribacter sp.
CTGGGTTTATTAGGATTTTTCATATTTAAGTAAGTACCAAAGTATAGAATTATTCTATTATTCCCGGCCTAAATCAATTATTAAGTCAATACTTTTATACGGTTTGGGCGATTGCCTTATAATCCGGTAAAGCCGGCCGTGTACGCAGTCCTTCTTCAATGATATTCAATACCCTGGTCCTTTCAGTTCCGCGAAGTGGTAATCTAGGGGGTCTCACTATTTCTGTGCCTATACCTGTTCCTACTTCGGCCAATTTTATGTTTTGAACCAATTGAGGGCTAATATCCAACTCCAATAAAGGCATGAACCAACGGTAGATATCAATGGCCTCTTTTGTTCTTCCCGCTTTGGCCAATTCATAGATTGCAACGGTCTCGGCCGGGAAAGCACAGACGAGACCTGCAACCCAACCTTCAGCACCCATTAATACACTTTCCAAGGCTAGGGTATCAACGCCGCAAAGTACTTTCATCCTATTTCCAAATCTATTTTTAATTCTTGTAATATTCGAGATATCCCGTGTTGATTCTTTAACTGCCTCGATATTATCGCATTCCGCCAATAATTCCTCAAACATATCCAAGGTGACCTCAATCTTATAATCCACTGGATTGTTGTAAATCATTATCGGGAGGTCCGTGCTTTTGGCTACATTCTTAAAATATTCCATAGTTTCAAAATCTGTGGCCTTATAACGCATAGGGGGTAACATCATTAAACCGCTTGCACCAAATTCCTTGGCCCTCTGGGCTGCTCTTATCGCGTTTTTTGAACTCTGCTCGGCAATATTAATGATTACAGGAACTTTGCCATCAACGAAAATGACAGTTTCTTCGATTAAGATTCGCTTTTCATCATCGGTCAATGTACTTGCTTCACCGAGGGTTCCCCCTAATATTATTCCACTAACACCAGCCTCTAATTGCGCTTCTATATTCTTTCGAAACATAATTAGATCTAATGTATCGTCTTCATTGAACTTTGTGGTCACTGCTGGCATTACACCTTCCCATTGTACTTCCATTTTTGTTTTTATTTAAGTGAATAATACAGTACAAAAATACTTCGGTTTTAGGTTAAACGGTTATATCAATATTAGCAGTATTTATGAGTATATTACCCTTTTCTAAACAATTTATATCATAAGGTAAACAATATTTGCATATTTTTACCCAATGAAAGTCCTTCCTTTTAAGATTCCGAAACCCCTGAACCAAAACTTGATCGTGCAAGTGGATGAATCTAAAATGTTCTACAATCACTTGCATCAGCATGAAGAACTGCAATTGAGTTTAATCTTAAAAGGCCGAGGGAAATTGATAGTAGCAGATAGTATACATCAGTTCTCGGATGACGATTTTTTTGTGATAGGTCCTAATTGTCCGCATTTTTTTCAAAGTGAAAAGGACAACAAAGAGGTTAAAATGATATCTCTTTTTTTTACTAGGGATTCCTTTGGAACCGATTTTTTTGATCTTGCCGATATTGAAGAGATTCGATCGTTTTTCGAAATTGCCGATGACGGTTTTAGATTACTATCGGATAAGATGAAGGTTCTAGAATCAATGATAGATTTTCAGGAACTGGATAAATTAACCCGATTTACAAATCTCTTACACCTGCTTAAAATACTCTGTAAAGCTGAACGTGAAGTGTTGACCACTTATGTTTATCCCAAGAAAATAGGCAATAGGGATGGACAGCGCTTGCAGGTTATCTTTGATTTTGTAATACATAACTTCCAGCATGAAATTAGCCTTGCATCAGCTGCTGCTCTAGCCTACATGACTCCAAATGCATTCTGTCGCTTTTTTAAGAGTCGTACCAATAAAACATTTTTTCAGTTTTTAATCGAATTGCGCTTGGAACATGCTTGTCAACTTTTAAGCAGTACTGAACTCCCTATCGCGGAAATCGCGGAAAAATCGGGATTTAATTCAATCTCAAATTTTAATCGCCAATTCAAAGTCCAAAAAGGAATTTCACCTTCTCAGTACGGACAAAGAACTCTGGCCTAAATTCAACAAGGGGAACTTATTATTCAATTCGATTGAAAAGCAGTACCGTTCTTATTGTTTTCATTATTTTTGATGCATAATCAAGTAGAAAATATGAAGAAATTAATTTTAGTCGCCCTCGGTTTGGTCATGGCATGTAATTCATCGCAAAAGGCTGTTCCGGAAAAATCAGAGGTTAGTCAACCTATAGCTGTTCCAGTAAGCTTTGCATCGACCATTACAGAGGCTGAGTTGGAAGAACATCTTTATGAATATGCTTCTGATAAATATGAAGGACGGGAAACCGGGGAACCAGGACAGAAAATGGCTTCTGAATATATAAAGAAAGAATATATTTCTTTGGGGATTCCGGCAGCAAAAAACGATGGGGATTATTATCAAAATGTGCCCCTGGAAGCTCAAATTATGCCTACTGGATCGGTAAGTCTGAACGGCACCAATCCTATACTTGGTGAAGACGTACTTGCATTTTCTGCGGCCGTAGGCTCTTTCACTACCGTCATTTATGCAGGTTATGGCATTGATGATGAAAAGTATAGTGACTACAAGAATCTAGATGTAAAAGGCAAATTGGTATTGGTCAAATTTGGTGAACCTAGAAACGAAGATGGCACTTACAAAGTTACAGGTACCAATAAAAATTCTGGTTGGAGTAATATCTCCGATGGGTTTGGCAAACGTTCAAAAGCCGTTATGGATAATGGAGGATTGGGAATGCTCTATGTCGATACTGCACATTTTCGAAGATACCAGAGTTATTTTAATCGGATGAAAAAAAGGAACTCGGGTAATTTATCCGTTAAACCAAACAATGAAAATTTCATAAATCTGCTGCTTAATGAAAAAACAGCGGCTACATTGTTTCCCGATATCTTAAAGAGTAACGAAGCACAATCTATAGATACCGACCTTACATTGAATCTTACCACTGATAATAATTCGATAAGCTCGGAAAACGTGGTAGCCTTTATCAAAGGTTCTACAAATCCCAATGAATATGTGGTCATCTCTGCGCATTTAGACCATATTGGCATCACCGCTAAAGGGGAAATTAACAATGGTGCCGATGACGATGGATCGGGGACAGTTGCTCTTTTAGAAATTGCCGAGGCCTTTAAAAAGGCCGCTGATGCAGGACATGGTCCTAAACGATCTATTGTGTTTTTACACGTTACTGGCGAGGAAAAAGGATTGTTAGGCTCCCAATATTACACGGATTATGAACCCATCTTTCCATTGGAAGAAACTGTGGCAAATTTAAATATCGATATGATAGGTAGAATTGACCCTGAGCGCGAAGGTGGTCGCAATTATATTTATTTAATTGGATCTGATAAGCTAAGTACTGATCTTCATGAACTATCGGAAAGTGTGAATAAAAAGTATGTGAATATGGAATTCGATTATAAGTACAACGATGAAAATGATCCAAATCGTTTTTATTATAGAAGTGATCATTACAATTTTGCCAAAAACAATATTCCGATTATTTTTTATTTTAATGGAACCCATGCCGATTATCACAGACCTTCGGATACTCCGGATAAAATAAACTATGACCTCTTGGAAAACAGGGCACGACTTATTTTCCATACGGCATGGGAAATAGCCAATCGCGATCAAAAAGTGGTCGTTGACAAAACATCGAAATAATAGAAAGAAAGAATGGAAATCAAAAAAACCCTGAAGAAACCGTCAGGGTTTTTTTTGGGGTGGAAGACCGGGTTCGAACCGGCGACCTCTGGAACCACAATCCAGCGCTCTAACCAGCTGAGCTACAACCACCATTTAAAGCGGTGGCAAAGTTAATTTTTTTTCACTGATCTTTCCAACTAAAATACCGTATATTTTTAAAAAGACTTACCGAATGGTATGCTATGTGAAATATGATCATTTAGGTATTCATGCCGCTAGCTGGCTAAATCATCGTTGAAATACACATTTTTATGGATAAAACACACAAAAATTGCGTATTCACAACAAATAATTTTTATCTCCTTGGCTGGGGATTATTTTTATTCTCTTAATCCCATGTATGTTTTCAATTCAATGTCATTGAAACCAAAGAATAACATTGTACTCAAATCCATAATGAAAAGGTATACTTTACTTTCACTTATTTTATTTTTTGGATTCAGCCAAACCGATGCCCAATTGACCCGTAGGGACAGTTTGGAAAAGCGAATTGAAGATTATCGCACAGAGCAGAATTTCAATCCCCAGGACAGTCTTTATATTGATCTCCTTAATAATTTAGGTTCTGAAATGCGGTATTTCAAAACAGATAGTCTCCTATTACTATCCCAAAAAGCCTTTAAATTAAGTATGGCTGCCAAAAATGATTTTGGCTGTGTCTTAATGATGTTATCCTGATAATTTTTAACATCGAAATTGATCTGATCCAATTCACCCCGTGCCTT
>CAZHJO010000298.1:0-4433 GCA_964532755.1 uncultured Maribacter sp.
TGTATTTGGCATTGGTTACCATTCATGGTACCATAATGGTCTTCTTTGTACTTACCGCAGGGTTAAGTGGTACATTTAGTAACCTTCTTATCCCGTTACAGATTGGTGCACGTGATATGGCGTCAGGATTTTTAAACATGGTATCATACTGGCTGTTCTTTTTATCAAGTGTTATCATGATTTTATCGCTATTCGTTGAGGCAGGACCGGCATCCGCAGGATGGACAATTTATCCTCCTCTGAGCGCTTTGCCTATGGCCCAAGCGGGTTCAGGAATGGGTATGACTTTATGGCTGGTTTCAATGGCCATTTTCATTGCTTCCTCACTACTGGGATCACTTAATTATATAGTAACCGTAATTAATTTAAGGACAAAAGGAATGTCAATGACGAGATTGCCATTGACAATTTGGGCATTCTTTGTTACGGCAATAATTGGAGTGGTTTCATTCCCCGTGCTTTTGTCTGCGGCTTTGTTACTGATCATGGATAGAAGTTTTGGTACTTCTTTCTTTTTGTCCGATATTTTTATCCAGGGAGAGGTATTACATTATCAGGGAGGATCTCCAGTATTGTTTGAACATTTGTTTTGGTTCTTAGGCCATCCGGAAGTATATATTGTTATTTTACCTGCCATGGGAATTGTTTCCGAGGTTATGGCGAATAATGCGCGTAAACCTATTTTCGGATACCGTGCCATGATTGCCTCGATTATTGCAATTGCATTTTTATCTACAATTGTTTGGGGCCACCATATGTTTGTCTCAGGGATGAATCCATTTCTTGGTTCAGTGTTTACCTTTACTACTCTTTTGATTGCAATTCCATCGGCGGTTAAATCCTTTAACTGGATAACAACATTATGGAAGGGGAATCTACAATTGAATCCTGCTATGTTATTTTCAATTGGTTTGGTATCAACATTCATTACCGGGGGTCTAACCGGTATCATCCTTGGCGATAGTACGTTGGATATTAATGTTCATGATACGTATTTTGTGGTCGCTCACTTCCATTTGGTAATGGGTATTTCAGCACTATATGGTTTGTTTGCAGGTGTATATCACTGGTTCCCTAAAATGTTCGAAGGGAAAATGTTAAACAAAAACTTGGGATATATACACTTTTGGATAACGGCAGTCTGCGCGTATGGTGTTTTCTTCCCAATGCACTTTGTGGGAATGGCAGGTGTTCCAAGAAGATATTACGAGAATACGGCATTCCCGATGTTCGATGAATTGACCGATGTACAAGTATTAATGACCGTGTTCGCTTTGGTTGCAGGTCTTGCTCAATTGGTATTCCTGTTCAACTTTATCCATAGCATGTTCTATGGTAAAAAAGGTCCTCAAAACCCATGGAAGGCAAATACATTGGAATGGACTGCACCTCAAGAGCATATGCATGGTAATTGGCCAGGTGCCATACCACATGTTCATCGTTGGGCTTATGATTATAGTAAGATCGATGAGAATGGTGACTATATAATTCCAGGACAGGATTTTGTTCCCCAAAACATCCCCATGAAGGATGATGAGGAAGAGCTTCACCATTAAATAATAAAATATTAGTAAAGAATTATGCCCAACATGAAGTGTTGGGCATTTTTTTTGATACCTCTAAAAAAGCCGATTTATCTTTTTTGTAATATATTTAATCAAATTATAGGTCGAGGTCTTGGCTGGCCTTTTTCATCTAGGAACACATACCACTAAAATGAAAAATCTTATCACCCTGATTGTTCTGTTAGTTTGCTTTCAGACATTCTCCCAACGAAAACCTAAAATAAAAGGTAATAAAAGTGTAATTGAGGTTAGGGAAGAGCTTCCTTCATACAAAGCCATTGAGTTACTCGATGATCTAGAGATAGTACTCCAAAAGGGTTCTAATGAAGCATATACCATAAATGCCGATGATAATTTAATAGATGTCCTAAAATTCAAAGTTGAGGACAGTACATTATTCATAAGTTCATTCTACAAGATTACCTCCAAAAAGAAATTGGATATTACCATAAACTATATCGAGTTGGAATCAATTACCATGCGCGATGGTAAGATCAACATGAAGGATGTTATTAGTTCAGATGAATTATATGTAAATACTTATGGTCCTTCAAGATTGGAACTGAATGCCACTGCACCAATAATGAATATTAGCATGGAGGGCATGAGTTCAGGTGATTTTAACCTTGCCAGTGATTCTTTGAACATTTCTTTAAAGGATAGGATAGATGTTCGTATTTATTCAGTCGGCGTCAGTAATACGTTACAAATGCAAAAAAATGCCTCTGCCAAGATGGAAGGTTCGGCGGATGACTTCACTATTGATCTTTTTGGGAATGCAAATTTAAAAGCTTCCAAAATGGAAGCAACCAACATTAGCGCAAATTTGGAAGAATCTTCCAACGCAAGACTCAATGCGCTTGAGAATATTGAGTTATCTTCAAGGGGTACCTCAAAAACACATCTTTTCGGTGATGCAAAAATTGTCATTCTCGATTTTTTGGATACCTCGCAGTTACACAAGGAAAAATTGTAACTGGCCCTTAGCTTGTTAGAAGAAATTGTGCAATAAAAAATCCCCATGGCAAACTCGCAATGGGGATTTGGTCTAAGCTAGGTATTGGTTAGGATTGTAAAGCGCTGGCTTTAGGGCCTGCTTCAACAATCTCTGGATTTACATTGGCTGCAAACTTCTTGAAGTTTTCATTGAAAAGATTAACCAGTTTCAATTTCGTTTCTTCATATTTTGCTTTGTCCTCCCAAGTATTTCTTGGAATCAATACTTCTGAAGGAACATTTGGACAAGTTGTAGGAATCTGGAATCCAAACTCTTCATCTTGTACATACTCAACATTATCGAAATCATGATTATGAATGGCATCGACCATTGCTCTGGTATGCTTCAATTTCATTCGAGAACCAGTCCCTGTCCAACCTGTATTAATCAACCAAGCCGTAGCTTTGTGCGTCTTGATTTTTTCTGCTAACAATTCAGCATATCTGTTGGGGTGCCACATCATAAAGGCAGCACCAAAACAAGCACTAAATGTTGCTGTTGGCTCAGTAACGCCCATTTCGGTACCCGCCACTTTGGCTGTATACCCTGAAATAAAGTGATAACTGGCTTGTTCTGGAGTTAATTTACTTACTGGAGGTAAAACTCCAAAGGCATCACAAGTAAGGAAAATTATATTTTCAGGATGACCAGCGACACAAGGTATCTGTACATTATCAATAAACTCAATCGGATAAGATGCTCTTGTGTTTTGTGTGATAGATACGTCAGTATAATCTACTTTACGGGAATCTTTATCATAAACTACATTTTCCAATACCGTTCCAAAACGAATCGCGTTGAAAATATCAGGTTCATTCTCAGCGGAAAGATCGATTGCCTTAGCGTAACAACCACCTTCAATATTAAAAGTGCCCTCATCTGTCCAGCAATGTTCGTCATCACCTATTAATCTTCTTTTTGGATCAGCACTAAGGGTTGTCTTCCCAGTTCCTGAAAGTCCAAATAAAATAGTAACATCATCTTTTTCGCCAACGTTGGCAGAACAGTGCATCGGCATTACATTCTCCAATGGCATAAGGTAGTTCATAACACCAAATAGACCTTTTTTCATTTCACCGGCATACTCTGAACCTAATATTACGATTTCTTTACGCTCAAGGTTGACATCGATACTGGTTTTAGATGTCATTTCGGAAGTATATCTGTTGGCAGGGAACTGACCTGCATTCATAACAACATAGTCAGGCTCACCAAAATTGGCTAATTCCTCTTTGGTTGGCATGATCAACATATTTTGCATAAATAATGCATGGTATGCCCTTGTACAGATAATTCTTGTTTTGATTCTATATTTAGGATCCCAACCGGCATAAGCATCTACTACAAATAAGTGATCACATATGTTGAGATAATCCAAAGCACGCTCATGGTTGACCATATAGGTATGCTCATCCAATCCTATGTTGATATTGCCCCAGTCTATATTTTTTTCAGAATCCGGATGGCGGACAATTCTTTTATCTTTAGGACTACGTCCTGTTTTCTCACCTGAATAGGTCATAAGTGCGCCGACATCAGAGATGGCAGTTCCTTTTTCTAACCGAAGACCTAATTCGTAAAGAACAGGAACACTGCTGTTCCTATAAATTTTCTCGGTTTCAATACCGTATTTTTTTAGATTAAATGTTGCTGACATTGCTTTTTTTTTAATTTGATTGTTAAAAATACTTGTTTTTAATTTCTGTGCAAAGTATGTGATATTTCAACACAAAAAAGATGACATATGTCATGTTGTTGAAACTAAAACAACTATATCGATTTATGTTACAAAGTTTCTATAAATATAAACTTTTGATTTTCACTATCTTTGTTAAGAGCCTCGCTTTTTGTGATATTCCCTTCATGTATCC